>VGFD01000151.1 GCA_016868975.1 Armatimonadota bacterium
TGGCCTTTTGCCACGGCCAATTGTTGCGGGTGGCCTTTTGCCACGGCCAATTGTTGCGGGTGGCAGCTTGCCACGGCCAATTGTTGCGGGTGCAGGGTAGAGGTATCTGATTTCGCTCGCCGGAAGGTGCAAATGCGCGAATTGTGCGGCGATGTCCATAACCGCAGCCGCTACCGGCGCAACTAGCAACGCTGGCCGTGCAGGATCTCCACGGCACGATCTCCATACCCACTTCCCCCGGGCAGGGCACGCGGGGACAACGCCCGAACGTTCGCTCCCACTTCGCGGCGAACACAAGAGCATGACCGCGGTTCGCTCCCACTTCCCGGCGAACACAAGAGCATGACCGCTGTTCGCTCCCACTTCCCGGCGAACGCGCCTGAAAAGGTGTGGTTATGCGGGCAAGAGCAGGGCTGTTCGCTCCCACTTCGCGGCGAACCGGGGATGGTTGGCGAACCGGGAGATGGAAGGGTAGGATATGGCGCGAGAAATCCATGCAGACGTGGCGGTGATCGGTGGTGGAACCGGGGGGTGCGCCGCCGCGTGGGCCGCGCTTCGCCAGGGGCGGCGGGTCGTCATGAGCGAGGAGTTCGAGTGGATCGGCGGCCAGCTCACCTCGCAGGCCGTGCCGCCTGACGAGCATCCCTGGATCGAGCAGCACGGCTGCACCCGCTCCTACCGCCGACTGCGGGACGGCATTCGCGCGCATTACCGCCGCTACTATCCCCTGACCCGCAAAGCGCTTGACCGGCAGTGGCTCAACCCGGGCAACGGCTGCGTGTCCGCCATCTGCCACGAGCCGCGGGTGAGCCTCGCGGTGCTGCAGGGATTCCTCACGCCGTACGAAGCCGCCGGGCGTCTCACCATCTTGCCCGGCCACGTCCCCGTGAAAGCCGACACCGACGGGGATCGCGTCACCTCGATCACCGTCCGCCAGGGCGCCGAGGACGTCGTCATCACCGCGCCCTACTTCGTTGACGCCACCGAGAACGGAGACCTGCTCCCCCTGGCCCGGGTGGAGCACGTGACCGGCGCGGAGTCCTCAGACGAGACCGGCGAGCCGCACGCCCCCGAAAGCGCGCAGCCGGCCAACATGCAGGCCATCTCCTGGTGCTTCGTCATCTCCCACGATCCCGACCGCGACAACACCATCGACAGGCCCGCGAACTACGCATACTGGCGTGACTTCAGGCCCGATATCAAGCCCGACTGGGGCAGCCGCCTGCTCTCATGGTCGGCCACTCATCCCCATACCCTCGACCCGGTGATTCGCACCTTCGACCCGGTGGATCCCGAGCCGGAGCGCGGGCCCATGGACCTCTGGACCTTCCGCCGCATCGCCGACCGCACCAACTTCACCGAGGGTTTCTACGACAGCGACATCGTGCTGGTCAACTGGCCCCAGATCGATTACCTGGGCGGCAACGTCATCGACGACGACGTCGCGCGCCACCGTGAAGGCGCCCGCGAGCTGAGCCGCAGCATGCTGTACTGGATGCAGACCGAAGCCCCGCGCCGCGACGGCGGGATTGGCTGGAAGGGCCTCCGCTTGCGGCCCGACGTGACCGGCACCGCGGACGGGCTCGCCATGGCCCCGTACATCCGCGAGTCGCGGCGCATCCGCGGCGAGTTCACCGTGCTCGAGCAGCACGTGTCCACCGCGGCGCGCGAGGCTGCTGAAGCGGAGCGCTTTCCCGACTCGGTCGGCATCGGCGCCTATCGCATCGACCTGCACCCCTCGACGGGCGGCGACAACTACATCGACGTGAGCGCCCTCCCCTTCCAGATTCCAATGGGCGCCCTCATTCCGCGGCGGGTCGAGAACCTGCTGGCCGGCGGCAAGAACCTGTCCGTCACCCACATCACCAACGGATGCTACCGCCTGCACCCGGTGGAGTGGAACGTCGGCGAGGCGGCCGGGCTCCTCGCGTCGTATTGCCTGGATCGTGGGGTGTCGCCGCGGGCCGCGCGCGCCTCCCACCTGGAGGATTTTCAGCGACTGCTGCGCGCCGAGGGCGTCGAGCTCGAGTGGCCGCGCACCACGCCGCTGTAGCTTGATTTCGGCGGTAATGAGGACGGCCGAGACGGAGCCCATGAGCGCAATCCCGGATCGGGCAGAAGATGATCTACCCAGAACAGGCTGTAGGAGGAAGCATGCCAAAGGCTAGCTGGAACGGCGCCATCATCGCCGAGAGCAAGAATACCGTCGTGGTCGAGGGAAATCATTATTTTCCGCCGCAGGACATCCACCGCGAGTATTTCACGGAAAGCGGCACGCACACGCGCTGCCCATGGAAGGGCGAGGCCAGCTACTACCACGTGGAAGTCAACGGCCAGCGCAACGCCGACTCCGCGTGGTATTATCCGTCCACCAGCGACGCCGCGAAAAATATTGAAGGATACGTCGCGTTCTGGCGCGGCGTAGAGGTTTCCTAAAAGGTTGCCATGCGCGTCCCAGGCTGGGTCGTCGGATTCTACCTGGTGCTGCTGCTGGCCGGCTGCTCGGGCGGCGGCGCCAACCTTGCGCTGGTATTGTTCGCCGAGCCGCAGGAATTCGCGGTGGGCGACACCCCGCGCATGCTGGCCCGCGGCGACTACAACGGCGACAGCCTGGACGACGTCGCATCGGCCAACAGCGGAGACAACACCGTCACCGTCCTCATCAACACCACCCGCCGGGTGGCCTCCACTCCGGCTCCCAGCGGCACCGCAACCGCGCTGGCCTCACCCTCCACAACGCCGCGCGGCACGCCGACGCCCACGCCCAGCGTGGCACTGGTCACCTTCAGCACGTTCACCTTTGACACCGGCACCGGCCCCCGCTCCATCGACGCCACGGACGGCGACGGCGACAGTCTCGTCGACATCGTGACCGGAAATTCCGACGGCACCGTCTCCGTGCTCATCAACACGACCACGAGCGGCACCTCGCAGCCGACGTTTACCTCATCGTTTGATTTCAGCGCGGCGAATGCCAGCGAAGTGTGCTTCATCACCACCGGCGACGGCCTTCCCGATATCGTGAGCGCCAACGCCGTCGACAACACCATTTCGGTGCTGGTGAACATCACCTCCTCGGTCGGTGTCCCGAATTTCTCCGGTCCATTTACTTTCAACACCGGCACGGCACCGTTCCAGCCGCTGATTGTCGACCTCAACGGCGACACGGATCCGGATATCGCCAACTTAGACAGCGGGGGCAATCTCAACGTGCTGCTGAGCAGCGGCCTCACCGCCGCCAACACCCCCAATTTTCAGAACGTGCGCAGCTATTCGCTGGGCGCCACTGCGTCGTCCATGGTGGCGCGCGACATGGACGACGACGGAGCGCCCGACGTGGTGGCCGCCACCACCGACGGCAACGCGACCATCCTGCGCAACACGACGCCGGCGGTGGTGGCCACCCCGACGCCCGCCTCCACGCCGCGCTCGTCGTCAAGCGGGACCAGCACCGCCCCCCAGCTGAGCTTCGCGGAAGCCGCGCAATTTGATCTGCAGGCCACGCCATCGTGGATCGCTGCGTCGGATTTCGCGCAGAGCGACAGCGTGGATCTCATCACGGCGGATGCAACCGACAACAATGTCTCTACCCTGGTCAACCGCAGCACGCGCGGCAATTACGCCTTCCGCGACGGAGGCCGCTTCGAGGCCGGCACCACGCCGGTCTTCGTCATGCTGATGGACGTGGACGGCGATGGCCAGGAGGATGCCGTGGTGGTCAACCGCGACGTGGATCAAGTGAGCGTGCTGATAAACAAGACGACCACGACATCAACTTCAAATTCACTGTTCTGAGGAGCCCGATGACCGAGGAGATCTTCCGAGAAGACTGCTACGCGCGCTCGTGCGCCGCCCGCGTCATCGCGGTCGATGCCGACGGAATCCGCCTGGATCGCACGGTGTTCTATCCCACCGGCGGCGGCCAACCCGGCGATGTCGGCGTGCTGCGCCACGCCGACGGGCGCACCGTGCGCATCTCCAACACGCGCAAGGGCGACGGAGAGATCATTCACGTGCCGGAGCCCGACCAGCCAACGCTTTCGGAGGGCGAGGAAGTTACCGCGGAAATCGACTGGGAACGCCGCTACCGCCTCATGCGCATGCACACGTGCCTGCACGTGCTCTGCGCCATCGTGCCGGGTGCCGTCACCGGCGGGCAGGTGGGCGACGGGAAGGGCCGCCTCGATTTCGACTGCCCGGAAACCCTGGATGCCCAGCAAATCACCGCCTCGCTGCAGCGCCTCGTGGGTGAGAATCACCCGGCCCACATCCGTTGGATTACTGACGAGGAAATGGAAGCACGCCCCGATCTCGTGCGCACCATGTCGGTCAAGCCGCCCAGCGGCGCGGGCCGCGTCCGCTTGCTCGACATCGAGGGCATTGATCTACAGCCGTGCGGCGGCACGCACCTGCGCGCCACCGGAGAGATCGGCGCGGTCGAGGTCAAGAAAATCGAGAAAAAGGGCGCCCGCAACCGTCGCGTCGTGGTGGGTTTCGTCGAATGAGCGCGCACAACGAAAATATCGTCGAGCAGTTCACCGCGCAGGTCGAGCGCTTCGTGGCCTCGCCGCATGTCAACGCGGCCGAGCCGGTCACGCGCTTCCTGGCCGCGGTATCACCCCGCGCCACCGACCACGCGCTCGACGTGGCCTGCGGCCCCGGACTGCTGGTGCGCGCCGTGGCGCCAAGCGTCGCCGATATCGTGGGGGTGGACGTCACGCCGGCCATGTTGGAAAAGGCCGCCGCCCTCGCCAGTGAGGCGGGGCTCAGCAACGCGCGTTTCCGGCAGGGAGACGCGCTGCACCTTCCGTTTGAGAGCGGCGCCTTTGATCTCGTGCTCACCCGGCTCGCCCTGCACCACATGCCCGACCCCGGCGCCGTCATCGGAGAAATCGCCCGCGTCATGAAACCGGGCGGCCGCCTGGGAATTTTCGACATCGCGTCTTCCGAAATTACCGACGAAGAAATCTACCACAATCGGGTGGAGCGATTGCGGGATCCCACCCATACCCGCGCGCTGCCGCTTTCCGAGATGTGTTCCCTCACCGGCCGCGCGGGGTTGCACGTGACCCGCGTGGAAACGGTCGACTTCGACATGGACGCCGAGGAGTGGATTGCGCGCGCCGAGCAATCTCCCGAGGACGCCGAAGAGGCGCGCCGCTTGCTGCGGGAAGCGGTCGGCACTCGGAAATTCGGCGCGCGTAAGGTGTGGCCGGTGGACGGTCGGCTCTTTTTTCTGACCCGCTGGGGGATCGTCGTCGCCGAAAAGGATGGCTGAGACACTCGCGCTCCTCACCGCGTTGTGCTATGCGCTTGCCGCCGTGCTCCAGCATCGCGAGGCCGTCGGCGAGCGTGGCCTGCTTGCGCTGCTTAAAAAGCCGTGGTGGCACGTGGGCCTGGCCATCAACGCGCTGGGGTCCGGATTCCAGGCCATCGCGCTGCACATCGGGGAATTGTCCGCGGTGCAGCCTTTGCTGGTCACCGCCATCGTTTTCAGCCTGTTGACCAACGCGCTGATGCGCCGGGAATGGCCGGGCGCCGCTGAGTGGCTGGGCGTGGCCGCGGTCAGCCTTGGACTCACGGTCTTCCTGAGCGCCACCCGGCCCACGCCGGGCACCCACGTGCCGACCGCGGCGGAATGGGCCACGGCCATCTCAGCCACCTGCGCCTCCGCGGCCGGCTGCGTCCTGCTTGCGCGCCTTCGCTGGCCGGCCTCGTTCCTGGGGGCCGCCGCGGGGATACTGTTCGGCCTGTCCGCCGCGCTCATCAAGGCCACCGCGGATCTCGTGGCGGTGCAGGGCGCCGCCGCCTTGCTCTCCTGGATCCCGGTCGCGATGGCCGCCATCACGCTTGCCGCATTTTACATGTTGCAGCGCGCATTTCAGGGAGGAGACCTGGTCTCGTCCTGGCCCACGCTCAACGCGCTGGATCCTTTCTGCGCAACCCTGCTCGGGATGTACCTGTATGGCGAGCGCCTGCAGGGCGGTCCGCAAACCGTGGCGCTGGCGCTCGCCGCGGTGGCGGTGACGATCTGGGGGCTGATCCGGCTGGCCGGGTCGCCGCTGGTGGAACCGAAGGAAGTGCTTTAGGGGCTGTATACTCGGGCCTTGCAAAATATTTTCCGTCAAATGTCAGAGGCGGTTTTCCCCCACGAAACGGGACCTGTACCCATCAGGAAGGGCAATCCGCGGCGCTTCGGGAATTCTCCACGCATGCCAGCCTACCCGTGCGCGCAATGCGGCCACAACGTCGACCTGCGCAAGCCGACGTGCGAAAAGTGCAACACCCGGACGCCGTTCGCGTGCATCAAGTGCAACGAGAAGATCGGCATCTTCGACGTCTACCAGGCGGACAAGCAGAGCTACCAGAAAGGGCTCTACTGCAAAAAGTGCGGCCAGGGCGACGAGCGGCTGCACTGCTACCGCTGCGGCGAGGAAGTGGTTCGTCGCGAGGCCGTGTACCGCACCACCGTAAAGCAGGAGCGCCTGGTGTACCACCCCAAATGCCTGGCGAAGTTCAACCGTCGAGTGGTGCTCGCCAAACTGGCCGGATTCGCCATGTTCGTCGGGCTGGGGGCAGCAGGCTACTTCATGCTCGCCGGAAGCTCGCCCGTGCACGGGGCGTGCGGCGCCTTTGCGGGAAGCGCGATCGGCCTCTACGCTGGCCGCATGCTCAATCCGAGCAAGTAGTCCCAGACACGCCGGGGTCATTTTCCTCGCATGAACTCGCCGAAGCCGGCGTCCTCGAGCAAGGCCTCCGAATCCTTGTCCGGCAGGCTGCTGCGCCACGATCCGTAGATTGGATTGGGCAGCACGAAGAAATCCGTCCCCCAGTGGCCCGAGTACGCCGAAACGGCTTCGCTGCGGGCCTCCAGCATCGGCGGTCCCTTGGCCGTATCCTTTGGGATGAAAATGGGAAAGTCGTTGAGATCGTCGCCGAACCAGCCGATCACGTGGTATTGCAGTTGGGTGATCAGTCGGCGCCGCTCTTTCTTGCTCTGGTTGGCAAGCAACGCGCGCCCCACGGGGCCGTCCTGGGCCAGGCCGAGCTCGCCGAGCAGCTTGAGGGCGGCCGCCTTTTCCTCTTCCTTGCCCAGATGGAGCAGCACGCGATTTGCGAGGTCGGCTTCCCCCACGCCGATGCCCTTGAGAATGCGGAGAACCGCGTCAAACTGCCCCTCCTGGGTGTCGCGATTGGAGATGTAGATGACGGTGACGCCAAGGGCCTCCGCGGTGCGGATGAAATCCACCGCCCCGGGAATTGCGCGATGCGCGCGCGGCTCGCTGCCCTGAAAGCGCACGAACGCGCGCCAGATCGAATCGTCAAACCCCTTGCCCGCCTTGACGAGGTACGCTTCAAACGGTGAATTGTCGAGCACCGTCTCGTCAAGATCCATCACCACCGCAACCGGGCGCAGATCCTCGCGATACTTCGTGCCGATGCGCGTGAAAACCCGGCTCACCAGCTGGCCTTTTTCGTTGCGGCCGTAATTGGACAGCCGCACGCGCTCGGCGACCGCGCGGGTGGCCGTGTTGTACACCAGCTTGCAAAGCGCGCGCGCCTCGGCGGACTTCTGCAGCCAGAGCAGCGCAAGCGGGCCTTGATCCTCCGCGACCGCGCCCGGGGCGCAGAGCAGAATGGCCGCCACGATCAGGCCGGCGACTCGAGGGATACGCATTGGGACAGAGCCTCCTCCGGAAGTGGCCGAGGAGTTCCGCCCGCTCCGGGAACAGTCCTGCCGCCAGCGAATACAGGAGGGCGCGCTCCCCCGCTCGAACCCTGGTCAACCCATGAGCAAGCCCACCGTCCGCCAGCGTGTTCGCGCCACCGTCGTGGTGCCGGTGCGCAACGGCGCGGCCAGCCTGAATCGGTGCCTGCAAGCGCTGGGCGACGTGCCCGAAGTGGTCGTCGTCGACGACGCGTCCCACGACGGCTCCGCGGAAATAGCCGCCCGCCACGGAGCCCGCGTGCAGCGGCTGGAGCGCTGGCGTGCGCGCGATAGAACGCCTCCACCGAGACGGGCGGCGGCTGCGACGGTCGGGCCGTCGGCGCGGGCGTCCGGGACGGGGCGCCAATCCGTGCCGTGAAAGCGGTGGCCGCGCCGCCGTGGGAGCGGACGTCCTTGAGCGCCAGACGTTCATCGTCACGCTCCACCAGCAGGCGGGATACCCCGCGCACCAGCACCATGCGCAGCGCCTGCACGTCGACAAGGGCCACCAGCACCATGCGCAGCGCCTGCACGTCGACAAGGGCAAACGGCGGCGGGCCGGCGAGCATCTCAAGGGCCGTGGCCAGGGGAAGGACGATGCGGCCGTCAATGGCGTGATCGCGCAGGTACGGGTGGCTCTCCAAGGACACCAGCCACTCCCGGCCGAGGCGGCCGTCCGGCCGGGGCGTCACACCGCCGATTCGGCGCGCAGGCGCAGGATGATCCCCTGAAGGTCTCCCAGGGTTTTCATGCGCTCGATGTCGGTCTGCTCGATGGTGATGCCTTCGGTCTCTTCCAGGGTGAGGAGCAGCTCGGCCAGGGTCACCGAGTCCAGGCCCAGCTCGCGGATGCTGCGGTCAGCCGTGAGCGGGCCGACGTCCACGGTGGTAACCTGCGCGAGGGCGGCGCGCATGCGGTCGACAAATTCGGGATCCATGGGAGCCCTGGTTCCCAGGTGGCCGGGGAATCTCCTACCGGCCGGCCACGATCCAGTACCGCTCGCGCGCCAGCGGCATGACGGGGACGTCGACGATGCGGGCGACGGGCACGACGGGGGGCTCAAGGTCTGGGCCGAGGATGCAGCCCGGCTCGATCTCGGACAACCCGGTCGGTGGCGAGGCCAGCGCGGCGCGCAGCGCTGCGACGCTTGCGGCCACGCCGGCCGCGTCCCCCGCCACGAAGGACGCCCGGTACGCGCTCGGCGCGCGCAGGGAAAGGGTGTAGGCGGCGCCCGCCAGGTCCACCGGGAGCCGCTCGATAAACGTCCCCAGGTAGGCGTCGAGCAGCCCGGGCGACGGCGCGGACAGGTAGAACCGGTGCGGGCCCGGAACCTCCTGCGCGGGCAACCCGGGCGCACGCTCCAGAACCGCCACGCAGTTCACCCCCCCGAAGCCGAAGGCGTCCACCACCGCGCAGCGCGCGTCCCAGGGGGTTGCCTGGAGGGGGATCTCGAAGCGCCCGGCGACCTCCTCCAGGCGCGGGTGCCAGCGCTCGAAGCCGGCCTGGGGCGGCACCATCCCATGATGGAGCGCGAGCGACGCGCGCACCAGGCCGGCCACGCCGGCCGCGGTCAGGGTGTGCCCGAAGTTGGCTTTCACCGATCCGAGCCGCGGGCGGGCGCCGTTGAGCACCGAGGCCAGCGCGCGCAGCTCGACCAGATCTCCCACCGCGGTGGCGGTGGCGTGGCACTCCACGTAGCCCACGGTGGACGGGTCTGTGCCGCCGTCCGCGAAGGCGTCGCGCAGGGCGTCCTCCTGGCCGCGCTGCTGCGGGGTCATGGGGCTGTCGGAGGGACCGTCCCCGCGCCAGCCCACCCCGCGCAGCACCGAGTAGACGCGGTCGCCGTCGCGCACCGCGTCCTCCAGCCGCTTGAGGACCACCACGGCGGCCCCCTCGCCGAGCAGAAAGCCGTCCGCGGCCGCGTCAAAGGGACGGCACTCCTCGCGGGCAAGGGCGCCGGTCCGCGCGAAGGCAATCGCGTTGTCCGGCAGCAGGTTCAGGTAAGCCCCGCCGGCCAGGGCGATCGCCCCGCTTCCCGCGGGCAGGCCGCGCAGGTAGGCCGCCGCCTGCGCCACCGCGGCCAGCGAGGAAGCACAGGCGGCATCCAGCGAGACGGCGGGCCCGCGCAGGTTGAACCGCTGCGCGACTTCAGTGGCGCACATGCTGAGCAGGCTGCCGGACAGCGTGAAGGTGCGCGACGGGGCGACGCGGCCCGCGGCAAAGGGGACCATCTCGCCGAACTCGCCACGGGTCATCTGGTAGGCCCGCGCGCGGGTCACCATGATGCGCGAGTACTCGGACACGCTCACCCCGAAAAACACCCCGCTGCGCTCGGCGGCGAACGCGCGACGCTCCAGGCCGGCGTCGGCCAGCGCCTCGCGGGACACTTCCAGCAGCAGGCGCTGCTGCGGGTCCATGCACTCGGCGCGGCGGGGCGGAATTCCGAACCACGCCCCGGCGAACCGGTCCACGTCGTCGAGCCACGCGCCACGGCGGCTGCAGGTGGTGTCGCCGCTCCCGCGGCCCTCGGCGTAGAAGAGATCGTGGCTCCAGCGGTCGCCGAAGGGGCGGAAGCTGACCTTGCGGTCGAGCATGTTGCGCCACAGCGCGTGCGGATCATCCGCATCCGGGAAGCGGCAGGCCATGCCGATGAGGGCTATCGAACGGTCGGACATGGCCACAACGGTTCAAGACGCCGAGAACCTCCCCTTCAGCCGCTGGGCGATTCTGGCGCCGCTGGCGGTGTTGCTGGCGTTCCTCTGGCTCACCCTGATGGCGTTCCCGCACGACGACGACGTGTGGTTCGCGTGGGAGCTGCGCACCCGCGGCCTCCTGGGAATGCTCGAGGCATTCTACCGCGAGCTGGCCGGACGGTTCTTCGCCAACACGGTCATCGTGCTCCCCAACATGATCGCCGACACGCTCGGCCTTCCGCTGCTGAGCGTGTACCGCGCGACCTGCGCGCTGATGCTGCTGGCCACCGTGGCCACGGCGTACTGGGCCGTCGGCCGCCTGCTCGAAACGCCGCCCCCGACGCGCGCTTTTCTCGCGGGGATGTTGTCGTGCGCGCTCATTGCCGGCGCGCCGGCGCCCAACGACCTGTACTTCTGGGTGTCCCAGAT
>VGFD01000152.1 GCA_016868975.1 Armatimonadota bacterium
CAGATTGACGCGCACCTGCAAGGAATTCTCACGGTCGAGCGACGCTTTCAAAAGCACTTTCTGTGGATGCTGGAAACATTCCGCCGAGGCAATTGCCACCTGGTCCTCGAATTTCCCAGCTTCCAGCACTACTGCGAAGATCGTCTGGGCATTTCACCGTCGCACGCATGCGGCCTCGTCTGGCTGCAGCGCAGTCTGCGAAAACTCCCCACGCTCGCTGCGGCCCTGCACAAAGTGCGCGTCAACCGCTCCCAGGCGATGCTCATCGCTCAAGTCGCTTCACGGGGAACAGTCGACCGCTGGATCGCTCACGCAGCCACCACTACGGTGCGCTTGCTGCAACAGGACGTCCGCGTCGCGGAGTGGATGCGCGAGCGGGATCCCGAGCGTTTTCGCGCGACGGCCGGACTCCCGGCGACGGGGACATCGCGCGCAGCCGGTGGCGAGGATGAGCAAGACGCGATCCAGACCGGCGCCGAAACTGGCATCCAGACGCGCGCCTCATCGTCGACCCGCGCGGCAGCATCACCCGACTTCCAAACGTGCGCCAACCCGTCATCATCGACCCGCGCCGTTGCGGCGTCACTCGACCTCCAGACGTGCGCCAACCCATCATCATCGGCCCGCGCCGTTGCGGCGTCACCCGATCTCGGGACGTGCGCCGCCCAGACCGTCCTCACCCCGGTCACGCCACCTGTGCTGCTTCCTCTCCGCGAACACATCAAGGCGATGCTGGCCAGCCGCAACGACGAGAAGTTTCTCACCGCAAAGGCCCTGATCATCCGCTTCAAGCTGCCAGGGCGCGTCGTCACCCTCTGGGAAGCCGCCTGGCGCGCGGTGTCTCACCTTATGGGAAAATATGCCGGACTTGACGACGTGATGGAATACCTCCTCGACGCCTACTTGCAGGAAAACGTGCGTGACGCCCTGGCATCGATCCGCACCCACCGCCTGCTCGACCGGCGGGGGTGGCGCTGTGCAAATCCGACCTGCTCGCGTCGCGACAACTTACACGGACATCACGTGAAATTCCGCTCGCACGGCGGGGGTGACGAGGAGACCAACATCGCATACCTTTGCCGCTCATGCCATCTGCGCGGCGTGCACGAAGGCTGGATCACGGTGAGCGGCATCGCGCCGGACGGACTGGTGTGGGTGCTGGGCACGTCCCTCAATGACATGCCGCACATGGTCGTGGCCGGGAGAAACGTCGTGGCCGGAGCCTGCCTGGCGTGACCGGTGCGAAAAACTCCGTCGCCGTTCCCGCGGAGCAGTGCCTGCGCCGATTGGGAGTCTCCGGATCCGGTGGGGCTTGACACCCGCTCCCCCCCCGTGCCTGGCGTCCGCGTGCGACGGGCTGATGGCGACCGCGGGCAAATGTGCTCCGAACTCAGGCTCTCCCAAGCAAGTGTGGTGAGCCTGAGGCCAAGTCTTAAGCACAATTTCCAAAGGGGGTTTTCAACATGCCAATAATCACCGAATACGAAGCCGACCGCCTGCTGGCGGCCATTGATACGCGCGAAATCTTTGCCGTGCGCAACCGCGAGATGCTCCGCCTCGTGTGCCACACTGGCCTGCGCGTGAGCGAGCTGTGCGGCCTGACCGCCGGCCTGGTGTCCCACAACGGCGTGCCGCGCCAGGTGCTCCTCCTGCCGGCCGCGATCACGAAGGGCCACCACGCAAGAATCGTACCGCTCAACACCGTGGCCCGCGAATGCGTGGCCATCATCCTGGCCTTCAACAAGCGCCACGGTTTTTCGGTCGTGGCGGACGCTCTGCTGTTGGTTAGCCGGCGCCACCAACCCATCAGTGTCCGCTGCGTCGCCGGCCTGCGCGAGGCTGCTGGTCTTGACGTCGCCGCCGTGCCCCATTCACTTCGCCATTTGTTTGCTTCGAACGTCGCGCGCCGCGCCGGGGTGCACGTTTGCAAGGAATTATTGGGGCATGCCAGACTCGAAACCGTGGCCACTTACGCCCACGTCACGCGCGAAGATCTCGTCGCCGCGGTCAACCAGCTCAGCGGGCATGCACTGGCGCGTGAGGGCTCCGATCAGGTTGCCGTGAGCGCTCGCGGCAACCTGATTTCTTGACAGCCACGGCGCTTCTGGTATCCTGGCAGGGAGAGCAGGCGTGATCGCAGGAGATGGCACTGTGAAAACTTTGAACTTCCGCAGCGACAGAGTGGTGGACTTTTTCCGCGAGAGCTTCCAGGAAAATGCCGACCAGGCCATGGCCGAGGCGGCTGTCCTCGAGCTGGTGCGTCGCAAGGAGATCTCGGCGATGACCGGGGCGGACTTGCTGGGGCTGCACCTGACGGACTTTGTCGAGTTGATGGCCCGTCACGGGTTGTCGTACTTCACTGAGCCGCCTCAGGACCCGGACGAGGTTGCGGCTCGCTGGCGAGCGCGCCGCGCTTCCGCGTGACCGTTTCGGACGCCAGTCCGCTGATTGCACTGGCCCGCATCGGGGCCTTTTCTCTTTTGGAGCCGCTCCTTACCCCGCTCCACGTGCCTCCCGCGGTACACGCCGACATCATGCGGGGGGAGGGACGTCCGGGTGATCCTGAGGTCCGTGCTGCCATCGCAGCGGGCTGGATGATCCTTTCCACGCCGAAGACGCTGATTGCACCACCATACGGCCGAATGCGCCAGGGCGAAATCGAGGCGATCTCTCTGGCGCTCGAGCTGAATGCGGAAGTCCTGATCGACGAGGGTCCTGGCCGAAGCAGGGCGGTGACGGAAGGTGTGCCCTGGGTCGGCACTTTCGACGTGTTGTTACAGGCCAAGAGAGAGGGCCTGATCCCACTCGTCAAGCCGCATCTCGATGCCCTGCGGGCGGAGAATTTCTACCTCGACGCGGCGCTTTATCGTCTCGTGCTTCAAAAGGCGGGAGAGTTGTTGCAGCCCTGATCTGGCGGTGAAATTCAGCGGAGCTACGCCTCCGCGAAGTGTCCAGCCAGCATGCGCGCCATCCGTTTCTGCGTGGCGAACGTCTCGATGCTGCGAAAGACGAGATTGCGATCGTCAGGGCCCAGCTCCTGGAGTTGCTTGACCTTCTCCATCAGCTCGTGGTCTTTCTCAACGAAGCTGGGCGCAGGGTTGTTCTTGGCGAGCAGCTCGTCAATGGTGACGTTGAAGAGATCGGCGAGGCGCTTCAACGTCGTCGCTGCCGATTGGTCTCCCACCGTGAGGCGTGGTTTGTGTGGACGTCCATCTTCTCGGCCAGCAAGGCTTGAGTCCAACCCTGCTGCCTTCTCAAGTTTGCGATGTTCTCTCCAAGTGTCACGAGAATCGTACCGAAGGTCAACCCTGGCCGCAGAGAGAACTGACTCAGTAGGGCTTGACGGCGCGCTCAGTTGAAAGTCTGGCTGCTGCCAAAAACAGGCTAAGCCTTCGGTTTGCGGACCGTCTTCTTCTCCGCCGTCAGCCGAAAGCGGAGCCGCGCGCGCACCGTGCCGTCGATAGCCACCTTCACCAGGTAGTCGCCGGGCGGCAATCCCCGCAGCAGCACGCCGTCCTCGCCCCGGGGATCGCAGGCGGCGGGCAGTTCCAGGCCGTCCAGCCGCGCGCCCTCGGCCACGCGCAGCACCCCGCCCATGACGCGGCCGACCGCGCCCTGGCGCCCTTCCCAGAGCACCTGGACGAGATGCTCGTGGGGGGCGTTGCGGCTCTCGTTGATCAGCGAGACGCGCACGTACACCCCGCGGTCGGCGTCGGTGAAGGCGTCGCGGCGGTAGCCCTGGCGGTCTTCGAGATGGGCTTCGGTGAGACGCACGCCACCATTCCCCTGGAGGGCCACCACCTCGAAGGGAAGCTCGTCGACCACCGCGCCGTCCAGGAAGACGCGGGCCTTGTAGCGGCCCGGCCGGGTCGCCACGGTCTCGTCGATGGCAAAGCCGTTGGCGCCGTCCGGATCGCAGGCGGCGGGAAAATCAGCCCCGGTCCCCCCAATCGACGCGCCCGAAAAGGAGCCTCCAAAGCGGCCCACCTCGCGGCCGCCTGGACCGGTGGGCACCACGTAGAGCACGTGGCGCGCGCTGTCGCGACCACCGAGGCGGACGTGGAAGAAGATCCCCGGATCGACGGGCGCGGCCCCGCGCACGTAGAAGCGGTCCTGCGCGCGGCCCTCGCCGTCGCTGACCCAGGCGCGGGTGACGTTGAGGCCGTCGGCCATCGCGGGGTGCAAGCCGGTGAGGGTGAGAAAGACGAGCAGGGCGCGGAACACGGGGCCCGCGGATTCGTCGATGGCTTCAGGAAGGCCTTTTGGTGGAAAACTTGAATCGCTTGCGACGGAGGAACGCTCGTTGGGCAATATCCTGCTTGCCCTGCTCCTGGTGGCGACCGCGCTTGCTCCGGGTATGCAAGAAAGGGGCCGCGGCGCCCGAGATCCTCGTTCCCGCCGGCACGGCCTGGGTCGGCGCCGCGGACACCGACAAGCTGGCCGCGAAGGACGAGAAGCCGATCCACCAGGTGAAAGTCCCCGCCTTCTATATTGACACGACCGAGGTGACAATAGACGATTTCGCCGCCTTCGTGAAAGACACCGGCTACCGCACGACGGCCGAGAAACGTAAGGTGAAAGAGACCTGGAAGACCTACTACCGCCCCAACGACGTGGGGGACAAGAAGGCGAACGGGAAGTGGCCGGTCATCCTCGTCTCGCACAAGGACGCCGAAGCCTACGCCGACTGGAAGGGCAAGCGCCTGCCCACCGAGGCGAAGTGGGAGCGGGCGGCGCGTGGCGACACCAGGAACGTCTACCCGTGGGGCGACAAGTGGGATGACTCCAAGTGCAACAACCATGAGATCTCCGGCGAGGGCAACGAATTCATCACCAACGACTTTGACTACGGCAGCCCGATTCCGG
Organism: Armatimonadota bacterium; assembly: GCA_016868975.1. Taxonomy (GTDB): domain Bacteria; phylum Vulcanimicrobiota; class Xenobia; order RGZZ01; family RGZZ01; genus VGFD01. The sequence continues at coordinate 4,867 of VGFD01000152.1, forward strand.
TCGGCTCCATCGCCGCGGATGCGTCCCCCCTCGGGGTGCGCGACATGGCCGGCAACGTGGCCGAGTGGGTAGCCAATCAAATGGAAGCGTACGAAGACAGCGAATACGTAGTGCGCGGCGCGGAGCGGCGGTTTTACGTGTTCAAGGGCGGAACCTGGGGCGGCGGCAAGGACGAGGCGCGTATCTCGTTCCGCGGGCGAGGCCCGTCCGGACAGGCGGACGTGTACGTCGGGTTCCGCCTGGCCCGCGACGCGAAGGAGTGAGTGACACGCTGTTGGTCCGATTTTTCGTGGTGGTCGCGCTCCTGGCTTTCACGGTCCACCAGGTCGCGGCCGGTAACGGCACGGTTCCCCGCATGTTCATCACCGACAAGCAAGACGTCCAGGTCGACGTGCGTCAGGTGAAGATCTACTCGCAGTTCAAGAAATTCGGCAGCCCCAAGCCCCAGCGCAAGCAGCTCAAGGCGCTGCCCGGCGCGCGTGGCATGGGGAAGCTGGCCATCGACCTGGAGGCCATCCAGCAGATCAAGGTCAAGGAGTCGGGCTTCACCGAGGTGCTGCTCGACTTGCAGCTCAGGGACGGCCAGCAGCTTGACTTCGCGGTGTTCCTGGGGCGCGGGGACATCATTTTCGAGGGCAAGACGCCGGTAGGAACCTATTCGATTTCCTTGAAAAACATGAAAGAGGGCGTGCTCGAGTTCGAGCCTTAGCGGTCCGCCCCGGCGCGAGCGCAGGATTGCGCCATTGCGCGCAAGAAAGCAACTTTCTTCGGCCAGGGAGAGAGGCCGCCTAACCCATTGGGGGCGGTCGCGCGCCCTTCCTCGCGAGGTTCTCTTTGAAGCGAATCGACTGGGCAACCGTAGGCGGATTGCTCACAGTAACCATCATGATCACCGCCGCGTACGTCATGTCCGGCGGCTCGCTTCTGATGATCCTCGACCTCCCCGCCATGATGATCGTGATCGGCGGAACCCTGGGCGCCTCGGTCGTCGGCTCCTCGCTCGACGACTGCTACGAGCTGGGCACCCTGTTGCGAATCAATTTCCTCTCCTCGGAAATCCGCTTTCACGAAGTGGTGAGCACGCTGGTCCACTGCGCCCGCACCGCCCGCAAGTCGGGCCTGCTCTCCATCCAGGCGTCGGTGAACCCACGGTGCTGGCTGAAAAGCTGGAATCCTACCTGCCGCTCAAGATGCGCGTCCTGAGCACGCGCCAGGCCTCGGAAGGCGGTTAGGGGCCCCTGATCCACCACTTCCGCTCGCAGCCATCTGGGAGCGAGCGCTTAAGTTCCAGCCCCCCGACGGCCGATACACCATGCAGGGTCGAAACCGATCTCCCGGTGCCACGGATGGAGCCGGGTGTTCCTTTCCTCGGGGAGGGGACCGCCACAACCAGGGAAGGTGTTGCGATGAATTGCGTGGTGGGAGACACCCAGCTGCTGATGCGCTGGGAGCCTCGTTTCCTGCGGATCCTGGTCTGCGGAGACCTGGATTTTTCCGCCGCTCGGCGGCTGCTCTCCAATTGCTCGAACCATCTTGATGCCGCGCCGTTTCAGCGCGTCGTCGTGGATCTCGGGGCGATGGACGAATGCGACCTGTCCATGCTGAAATCGCTGGCCCGCGGCTTTCGCGTGCTCAGCGGGGCGGGTGCCGAGATCTTCGTGCGGGCGGCCAGCACGGCCGTGAAGGATGCCCTGGCGCAGGCCGGGGTGCTGCGGGAAATCGCGGGATGTGGCATCGACGAGAGCGACGTGGAGACATTCGTGGCGCGCGCCGCGGAGCGCCGCCGCGAAGGGCTGGCCAGCGAGAACGCGCAGGCCGAAGCCCCTCGCCGATGGCAGATGCCGTCCTGGAGCGCTGCATCGGAGTGGCTGTCCGCGATCGTGTGAGATCTCGGGGCTAACGCCAAAAAGGGAAGGCGCGATCGGCTTGCCGGTCGCGCCTTTGCCTTTGGTGGCCTACCCGGCGATGGCGGCGATGGTGGCCAGGACGCGCTGGCTGTTGCCGGCGGTTTCCATCTCGCGGGCCACGTAGCGGAAGCTTCCGTAAGCCGCCCAGCCCAGCACGTACACCGCGCCGGCGACGGCGTTGGCGGCCAGGACGAAGGCGCCGCCGAAGACGATCAGGCCGGCGAACGTCGCGCGCAGCGCTTCGAGGCTGATGGCGGCGCGGGTTTCGGCGTTCGCGAAGGCGGCCACAATGGCAAGAAACTGGACGGCGAAGGAGGCCCCGACGTTGTCGCGGGTGAGGCGCTCGTCGCGGTGCGGACGTTGTCGTAGCCAAACCCGGCGGTGGTGCGCGCCGGGCCGTTGCGATGCGCTCCGTGGGCGTTGGCTCCTACCTTCAGATTCTGGTTCATCCGCTTCGTACCGTCCCCGTCTGTTCTGTTTGTGGCGGGGACCTCGTCCACGCCTGCTTCGCTCTTGATCCGAGTATAGACCCCCGGGGGCAGGTTGATAATCGACGGAATATGAACGGATCGTCAGTTCATGTTTTTTTCAGATCGCGATAACCACGGGGCGGGGAAAGTCCCCAACGGGGAAATGCGAGGCCGTTGTGAGAAGGAGGAAGGCCCCCCCCGGAGAATCAAACGCGCCTATCATCTTCTTAGTTGGAGGCAGTGCCATGCTGGCCGCACTGAAGAAATTGAACATTGTTCACGTCCTGTTCATTACGATCATCCACGCCATGGCGTTCGCGGCTCTCTGGTACCGCCCTCGACTCGTTGACGTCTCCCTGCTGGTGGTGATGTACGCGCTGAGCGGCTTTGGCATCACCATCGGCTTCCACCGCCTCATCGCGCACCGCGGCTTTTCCTGTCCCGCCTGGCTCCGCCACACGCTGGCCTTCCTGGGCACCTCCGCGTTGCAGGGCGGCCCCATCTCGTGGACGGCCAACCACCGCCGCCACCACCAGGTGAGTGACAGGGAGCAGGATCCGCACAGCACGGTGTTCGGCCTCTTCTACTCGCACATGGGGTGGATTCTCCTGAAGTCGCGGGAGCATCGCAGCCGCCTCGAGCACCTCGTGAAGGACCTCCGCAAGGACGCCTTCATGCGCTGGCTGGATCGCCCGTTCAACTCCATCGTGCCGGCCCTGACCCTGGGCGTCCTCTGCTACCTGGTGGCCGGCGTGCAGGGCGTGCTGTGGGGCACCTTCCTCCGCACCGTGCTGGTGTGGCACGCCACCTGGTGCGTGAACAGCTTCTGCCACTTCTTCGGCTCGCGGATGTACGCGACTCCGGACAAGAGCACCAACCTCTGGTGGGTGGGCCTGTTCGCCCTGGGCGAGGGCTGGCACAACAACCACCACGCCAGCCCGCGGGTGGCGTTCCACGGGCGCACGGCGTGGCAGATCGACGCGTCCGCCTGCGTCATCAAGTTCATGGAGCGGCTGGGGCTGGCGCGCGACGTGATCCGCCCGAAGACGCACGTCCACGAAGCCGAGGAGCTGCAAGTGGCGTCCTGAGACGAACCGGCCCCCGAGCGGGGCCTTTTTTCGTTCTGGGCGGAAAGTTTAACACGCGGTTCACAGTCGCCAACCGGCCGCCAGTGACGAGCCAGCCGCTGGCGGTATCCTGGGTTTAAGAGGAGCGCGCAAGCCTCCCAACGAGCGCAGGAGGAACCCCAATGTACAACCTCGGCATTCCCAACAACAACCGCGTCCCCACCCAGTCCGGCCGTGTCTTCGCCCCCGGCCTCGAGGACCGCATGTATCGCCAGAACGACCGCGTGGGCCAGGGAGTCGCGAGCGGCGCGCTGAGCGCCGAGGAGCAGCAGAGCCTGGAGGAGAGCACCTCCGGCTACACGGCGTCCCTCAACGAATTCAAATCCAACGACGGCCGCGTCGGCCCCCGCGAGCGCGTGGCGCTGCACTCCGAGCTGAACGGGATCAGCGCGCAGATCTACGGGTACAAGCACAACTGATCGATACAGCGCCGGGCGGGATCCGCCCGGCGCTGCGCGCAGTCTCACGATTAAGGAGTTGAGTGCAATGGAATCTCGTTTGAGCAGAATCATTCACGACGTCGACGCCGGCCTGGCCGCCCTCGAAGACGCCGCCCGCCGGGTCGAAGCCGAAATCCGCCGCGCTCAAGGGGCACTTGACGGGCTCCCCAGCGCCCAGACGGACACCGGAAGCCGTCTCGTCGAGCAGACTCGCGGCGGCCTCGGCGCCCTGCTGGACGCCTGCGAGTCCCTGGCCGCGGCCCTGCAAGACGGCAACCGAGCGCACTGCGAAAACGCGCGCGCCCTGGCCCGCCACGGCGAGGCCGAGTTGCGGCAGGTCGAGGAAGCCGCAAGCGACGCGCGCGAGGACTTGCCGCTGATAGCCTGATCCGCAAGCCTTGACCGTGTCCTTGAGTACGGGCCGGGCCGGCGTGGAAGCTCCCGGCTAGGCTCGGAGGCGTTCGTACCAGGTCAACAGCTCCGGCCCCGGCGCCACGTTGAGGATGCGCTTGAGGGCGCGAACGCAATCGTGGTACTGGCGGAGCGCGTCCTCGCGGCGGCCGGCCGCGTCCAGGCAGCGGATCAGCGCGGCTTGCGCGGACTCCCGGCAGGGATCGCGCTCCACCGCCTCATGCAGCAGCGCGATCGCGTCCGAGTAAATCCCGCGCCCCTCGTGGCGCAGGGCGAGCGCCTCCAGGGCGTCCATCCAGCGGGCGGTCAGCGCGCGGCGGCGGGCCACCGCCCAGTCGTCCGCGTGGCCTTCCAGAAAATCCCCGCGGCCCAGGCGACACGCCTGGGCCAGTGCGGCCTCGTCGCCCGCGCTCTGGCATGCCGCCTCGAACGCGGCCACGTCATAGCGGATCTCCCAGCCTTCGGCAAACGCGTAGGCCTCGTGCTCGAACACGATGGGTTCCGGCGCGCCGGCCGCGCGGAAGGTCCGCCGCAGGCGTGACACTGCCGTCTGCAGCGCTTGCCGCGCGCCTTCCGGAGCGTCCGGCCAGAGCGCGTCCTCCAGGCGGTCGACCGCCACCGGGCGCCCCTTGCTCTCGCACAGGTAGGCGAGCACCACCATCGCCTTGCGTGACTGCCACGCGCTCTCGGGGATGGTGATGCCGCCGGCCCGCACCTCCATGCGTCCCAGCGCGCGGACCCCAAGCGCGTGCTCCACGGGCGCGCCGGGCCGCTCTCCGCCCACCAGGTGGAGCGTGATCATGGTGTGCGGTCCCAGCCAGACGGGCTCGCCCTCTCGCACGGCGGCGGTTTCGCCGGACTCGAGGTGGCGCTCGCCGATCCACGTGCCGTTGGTGCTCAAGTCGGTGACCGTCAGCCGCCCGCCCTGCAGCGCGATGCGCGCGTGGCGGCGCGACAGGCGTGGATCGTCGGGGTCGTCCTTGAGGCGCACGGCGGCCTCCTGCCCGCGGCCGACGTCCACGGGGAAAGCGCGGATGGCGTGACGCTCCCCTTTGGAGGGCCCCTCGCAGACCCGGACCTCGGCTTCGTACGCGGGGCCGGTGGAAACTTCAAGCTCTCCCACGGCGGCGATTTTCGGGCTCGGCGGGAACCTCCCTTCAGCGCGCGCCGAAGATCGCGATGGTGTGCACCGCTCCGTCGCGGAAGCGGAACGCGATGCCCTGGGCGGGATAGCGCCACTCCGTCTGGTCGCGCAGCGGCCGCGTGACGGGCGGCACGCCGAACTCCGCGACCACCGCCCCTAGCGGGGCTCCGATCCGCACGCCGCCGCGGGTTTTCAGGTCGGGCATGCCGTGGCCGAAATCCTCCACGACGATGATCCCCACCCGTTCGCCGACCGGCGCCACGGCCATTCCCCAGGGCGGGGACACCAGGACGGGCAGCCCTGCGCGGGACGTCACGCGGATGTCCGGCGCGGACTTCTGGAACGCCGCGATGGGCGTGCCCAGGGCGAGGGCGCCGACCCGGGTG
>VGFD01000153.1 GCA_016868975.1 Armatimonadota bacterium
AGCGACTTGCGCGCGTCCTCCAGCGACTTCCAGGCGCTCAGGCACTCCGGCTCCTGGCGCGCGCGCTCCATTACGTCCATGGCGACCGCGGGAGGAAGCCCGGCGGGCTGAGCAAAGGTGAGAAGGGACATTGGCGTGGCAACTATCTGCATCATCATGCGCTCAGCATGCACCATGCCCCTGGAACGGCTCTGAAAGACGGCGCAGTTTACAGTCTCCTAACAATTTTGAAACAAATCGTTCACATCGTGTCGGAAATCCCTCTGGCAGCCGGTCCTGGCATGCCTTAACGTGGTTTCCAATGGAACCGGGTTGGGATCGACGTCGACGTCGCATTCCTCCCGCCTTCGAGGAGGATGCCAGTGAGCCACACTGTTCGCCACGTCCCTGAAAAACGTGTTTCCGCGGACCAGCCGTCGAGCGCGCCCCGCGCGTCCGAAGACGCCCCCGCGACCCGTCGCGTCGCGGGAAAAGATGCCGCGTCGAGCCCCCCGGACGCGGAGGGTCTCGATCTCTCCGACGAGCTCGATGAGGAATCCGAAACCGATCCCGAGCGTCAGGCAATTGAGGAAGCGCTCGAAGAGGTCGAGCGCGAGATTGAGAAGGCCGAGAAAGATCTCGCGGCCGCAAAGGAGCGCGGCGACCACGAAGAGGCGCGCCGCTTGAGCGCCCATCTCGACGATCTCATGGAAACCCGCGGCGCGCTGCGCGACGCGCTGTCCGGCGGCCTGGATGCGTCCGATACGGCGCCCGGCGCTACTGCCACGGGAGCTCCGCAAGCCTCAGGCGTTCCGACCGCCGGCGGGGGATTCCCCGCGGCAGGCGCTCCCAGCGGGGGATTCCCCACAGGTGGCGCTCCGAGCGGGGGCTATCCCACGGGAGGCGCTCCCAGCGGCGGCTATCCCACGGGAGGCGCGCAACCCGCATCGGCGGTGACGCCATCCGCGGCACCCGCCGCGCCCCGCGCTCCGGGCGATCCCCTGGTGCGGCCCGGATCCCGCGTTCTCGTCATCGGTGATTCGCACACCGCGGGCACCTTCGGCACCGAGCTTGACCGCAAGCTGCGGGCGACCGGCGCGCAGGTCGAGACCTACGGCTCGTCTGGCTCGTCACCTTCCTGGTGGCGCGACGGAACCACCACTCGATCGGGATTCGTCGCGCGCCACGCGGACGGCTCCGTGGAGCACCCGCCCTGGCAGCAGCCGCACGCCACTCCGAAGCTGCAGGAGCTGATCAGCAAGTTCAAGCCCGACGTGCTCGTCGTCAATCTCGGCGCCAACATGCGCGGCGCAAGCCCTGAGCAGATGCGCCGCGAGGTCGCGGCGCTGGGTGAGATCGCCAAAACCAGTGGAACGAAGCTGATCTGGGTCGGCCCGCCAAAAACCCGCGCGGACATGGCGAACTCCGCCTCCATCGATGCGTTCAATGCAGCCATGCGAAGCGCGGTGGCTCCCTACGGCGCTTATCTGGATTCTTCAAGCCGGACCCGCTACTCCGGCTCCGACGGCGTGCACTACAACGGCGCCGATGGGAGCGCCGCCGCCCGGAGGTGGGCCGCGGGGATATTCTCGGAAATCCAGCAAACCCCGTGAGCAAGTCACCAGGGTGCGCATTTCTGCCGCGCGGCTCCAATTCATGATCAGACTTGCGCCGCGATCAAACCGATTTGGGGCTTAGTGGCGCGCGACACAAGTAGCTTCGCCTTACACAGACGACGACTGACCCGGGCGTGTCGTGCGGCACGATCAAACCGATTTGTGGTCCGCGCCGTTCATGATCAGACTTGCGCCGCGGACCACTAAGAGGTGGGCGTTGGACGGTCCCGAACATCAAGCCCCACCATGATTCACTTCTCCAACGTCACCAAGTCGTTCGGCGGCCAGGCGCTCTATACGGGGGCCAGCTTTCAGGCCAACCCGGGCGAGAAGATCGGCATCGTCGGCCCCAACGGCGCCGGCAAATCGACCGTCTTTCGGATTCTTACCGGCGCGGAGGGCATCGACGACGGCCAGGTCTCGATGCCATCCCGAATCACCATCGGCTACTTCTCCCAGGACGTGGGCGAGATGAGCGGCCACTCGGCCCTGCAAGAAGTGCTCAACGGCGCCGGCCCGATCAGCGCGCTGGCGGAGGAGATGGCGGCGCTCGAGGACCGGCTTTCGCAGCCGCTCGACGACGATGAGATGGCGGCGGTGCTGGAGCGCTACGGAGACGTGCGGCACGATTTCGAGGTGGCCGGCGGATATGAAGTGGAGGTGCGCGCGGAAACCGTTCTCAGCGGCCTGGGGATCGGGTCGGAGGACCAGCGACACGCGGTGGAGAGCTTCAGCGGCGGGTGGAAGATGCGCATCGCGATGGCACGCATCCTCGTCCAGCAGCCGGACGTGCTGCTCATGGACGAGCCCACCAACCACCTCGACATGGAGTCCATCATCTGGCTGGAGGACTGGCTGCGGAAATATCCGGGCACGCTGTTGATGACCAGCCACGACCGCGAGTTCATGAACCGCATCGTCTCCAAGATCGTCGAAACCAATTACGGTACCATCACGGTGTTCACCGGTAATTATGACGACTACGAAAGAGAGCGCAACCTGCGCAACGAGCAGCGGACAGCCGCATTCAAGCGGCAGCAAGACATGCTGGCCAAGGAAGAGAATTTTATCGCTCGCTTTGCCGCGCGGGCGTCACACGCGTCCCAGGTTCAGTCGCGCGTCAAGAAGCTGGAAAAAATCGAGCGCGTGGAATTGCCCGAGGAAGCGCGGGTAGTGCGCTTCAATTTCCCCAAGCCGCCGCGCAGCGGAGAAGAGGTCATCAAAATCAAGGGCGCCGGCAAGGAGTGGACCCGGCCAGACGGTCAGCCAAAGCGCGTGTTCAGCGACGCCAACGGGGTCATCAAACGGCTCGACAAGCTGGCAGTGGTGGGCATCAACGGGGCCGGAAAATCCACCATGCTGAAACTGATGGCGCAGCAGACGGAGCCCACCGAGGGGGAAGTGACACCGGGGAGCAGCGTCGAGATGGGCTATTTCAGCCAGAATTCGCTGGATTTGCTCGACCCCGGCAAGACGGTGTACGAGCAGGTCTCGGAGTCGATGCCCACCGCCACGGTGGGGCACATCCGCGCGCTGCTGGGCTGCTTTTTGTTCAGCGGCGACGACGTGCACAAGCGGGTTTCGTTTTTGTCCGGCGGCGAGAAAAGCCGCGTGGTGCTGGCCATGATTCTGGCCCGCCCGGTCAACCTGCTGATCCTGGACGAGCCCACCAATCACCTCGATCTCGCCTCCCGGGAAGTGCTGCAGGACGCGCTGGAGAATTTCGAAGGCACCATCGTGCTGGTCAGCCACGACCGCCATTTTCTCAAGGCCGTGTCCAACCGCACCCTCAAGATCGCCGACGGCCGCACCCAGTTCTTCGAAGGCGGCTACGCGGAGTATCTCACCTCCCAGCAGGGGGACGCGCGGGCGCGCTAAGTTTCGCGCGACACAAGTAGCTTCGCCTTACACAGACGACGACTGACCCGGGCGTGTCGCGCGATACGATCAAACCGATTTGGGGCTTAGTGGTCCGCGCCCGGGGCTCCAATTCATGATCAGACTTGCGCCGCGGACCACTAAGGCATCCCCAAACCTGCCGGAAGTTAACAGCGTTTCAACACCCTCCCGACGCCGCGGGTCTACGATAGACCCAGGAAAGAGTAGTGGGATGTGTACCAATGCTGAACAACTTGATTGAAAAGACCCGCAACGTCTGGCAGGGACTCCGCAGCGCCGAGTCCGCCCGGAGCACGCAGCCGCCGGTGGACCATCGGATCTCGCGCCGCGTGGACATCGACCTCAACGCCACCGTCCAGATCTTTGACCTGCCCGCCACCGAGTGCGTCGTCTCCGACGCCAGCGCGAGCGGCCTCCGCTTCACCCTCCCGCACGCCGTCGCCTCGGGCACGGTGGCCCGCGTGGACATCCCGTTCAACGGCCGCACCCTCCGCGCCCGCGTCCGCCTGACCTGGGCCCGCCGCCGCCAGGGCGCCTTCGAAGTCGGCGGCCGAATCCTCCCGGAGACCGTCGAGAGCGGGTTGCTCCAGAACTTCGCGCTGTACCTCCGCTGGCGAGAAACCTTCCGCCTGGCCTCCTGAGCCCCCGCCGCCACTCCGTGATCCCCACGGAGTCCCCCGCGGCCACTCCGTGATCCCCACGGAGTCCCCCGCCGCCACTCCGTGATCCCCACGGAGTCCCCCGCGGCCACTCCGTGAGCGGCACGGAATTCCCCGCCGCCACTCCGTGAGCGGCACGGAGTCCCCCGCCGCCACTCCGTGAGCGGCACGGAATTCCCCGCCGCCACTCCGTGATCCCCACGGAGTCCCCCGCCGCCACTCCGTGATCGGCACGGAGTCCCCTGCCGCCACTCCCCCCGCCCGCTCGTCGAAATCTGGACGGGGACTTCCGTCACGATTGATCTCGACGAACTTCCCACGGGACTCCGTAATTTCGACGGAGTTCCCCCACGGGACTCCGTGACTTCGACGGAGTTCCCCCACGGGACTCCGTGACTTCGACGGAATTCCCCCACGGGACTCCGTAATCTCGACGGAGTTCCCCCACGGGACTCCGTAATTTCGACGGAGTTCCCCCACGGGGCTCCGTGACTTCGGCGGAGTTTCCCCACGGGGCTCCGTGGTTCGCCTGAGTGTTTACGCGCTCAACCCGAGGGACGGGCTCTGCGAAACGCGATTCTCACCTTCATGGATGAATATTACCTCCCAGTCGTGGCTGAGCCGGCTCATGGGGTCGTTTGTCGGCGCGTTGATCGGGATCGTGCTGTTTGTGGCCGCCTTCCCGCTGCTGTTCTGGAACGAGGGGCGGGCGGTCACCACCGCGCGGAGTCTTGCCGAGGGGGTCGGCCCGCGCATGGGCCGCCGGCTTCGGGATGGACTCGCGCCCCGCCATGGAAATCACTCTCGGCGTCCTCGCGCTCGAAAACTCGATTATCGACACGCGAATGTTCATGGCGCTGTTCACCTCAATGCTGTGCGGCCCCGCGATGGATTGGCTGCTGCGTGAGGAACGAGAGCGCCTGGAGGCCACCGGCAAATCGGCACCCCAGCCGGACGGAGCGCCCGTAGGTCCCTCGCCGCGGGAAGGCGAACCTTTGCGGCCATGAGCGGCGAACTCTCTGACTTCAACTGGCGCGCCACCCCGCGCAAGGTCGTGGACTGGCCGGTGACGCTCGTCATCGGACGGGCCCGCTTCAAGGCGCGCCTGGTGGACGTGAGCAACACCGGCCTGCGGCTTTCGACCCGCACCGCGCGCCACATCGGGGAAACCTACCGGATCGAGCTGCGCCAGCAGGAGGAAGTCGATTACTTCCACGTCTTGATCCTGTGGGATTATTTTCTCGACGATCATTTCGTGAGCGGCTGCGAGATGGTCTGGGAGTCGCCCAAAGAAGAAGAGCGCTGGACGCACTGGATTTCCCGCATGCCGGAGTGCGATCCGGAGGAGTCCGCCGAGCGCGCCTTCGAGCAGCGGGCCGCCCCGCGCGTGCCGACGAACCGTCCGGTGCTGTTTCGCGATCGTCATTCGTGGGTGAAGGGCGAGTTTCGCAATATCACTGAAGGCGGCAGCGGGGCGCTTCTCTCGGTGAAAGCGCAGTCGCCCCCGATGGACGTCGTGCACTTCAAAGTCCGCATCGACAAGCAGTTGTTCGGTTTCCGCGCGCGCACCGTGTGGTCGAAGCTGGTCGGTGGGGATTACCTGGTCGGCGTGAAATTTATCGAGCCCTCCAACGAGGACCCTAAATTTGCGCGACTGCCCCGCATCAAGCCGGCGCTGGAAACCTGAGACCGCAAGCCCACCCTGCAAGCCCGCCGCAAGAGTCAGCGGTAAAGAGTCACGCTGTCGCTCCGCACCGTCGCCTTCTTCGTGATGCCGCGGGCCATGGCGCGCAAGCGCCCGGCGGCCTCGGAGGGTGCCTGGTCGAAGGCCAGGTGCGCGGCGCGAAGCGACAGGCCGTACGCGTGCCGGGCGATGTGCAGCACGGCGTCGTCAAGCCCGCGGACCCGGTCCCACCCCAGGTCGAACACGACCACGAAGTCATAGGGCCAGTCGGGCGCGTGCTCCAGGAAGTAGCCGGTCACGAAGCGCGCTTCGGGGAACCTCTCCGCGGCGGCCCGGGTCACCCTCGGTGACAGGTCGAGGCCGGTGTATACGCAACGAACGCCGCTCGCCACCAGGTGCTCGTAAAAGGCCGCATCCCCGCAGCCCACCTGCAAGACGGTAGCACCGTTGAGGTCGTGGTCGCGCAGGAAGGCGTCGTACCGCACCCGAGCCCCCTCGCCGTCCGGCGGACGGGGCCGCCATCCCCCCGACACCCGCGCCTGGGCCAGCAGGGCGTGGATGGGCGGCAGATCCTCGGGCCGCTCCGGCTTCTCGATGCGCATGCCCCATCATGATAGCACGAAGGGGGAGGCGCGGGCGCCCGTCGAACAGTCAGCGCTTCATCCACTGAGAGCGCTGACGCGCTCGGAAAGCGCTGCAGGCATGTTTTCCGAAGTCCCCGCCAACGTGAAGTTCCCCCAGCTCGAGGAGGACATTCTCCGGGTTTGGCGCGAGCAGGGCACGTTCCAGAAATCCCTTGACATCCGCGAGGGCGCGCCCGAGTTCGTCTTCTACGAAGGCCCCCCCACCGCGAACGGCAAGCCCGGCGTGCACCACGTGCAGGCGCGCGCCTACAAGGACCTGTTCCCGCGCTACAAGACCATGCAGGGCTTCCTCGTGCGCCGCAAGGCCGGCTGGGACTGCCACGGCCTCCCGGTCGAGCTGGAAGTGGAAAAGCGCAACGGCTTCTCCGGCAAGAAGGCCATCGAAGCGTTCGGGGTCGAGCCGTTCAACAAGGCCTGCCGCACCTCCGTGATGGAATACGAGGAGGCCTGGCGCCAGATGACCGAGCGCATCGGCTTCTGGGTGGACCTCGACAACGCGTACATGACCATGACCAACGAGTACGTCGAGTCCATCTGGTGGTCGCTGAAGCGGCTCTGGGACAAGGGCCTCATCTACCTGGGCTACAAGGTGGTGCCGTTCTGTCCGCGCTGCGGCACCCCGCTGTCGAGCCACGAAGTGGGTCTCGGCTACAAGGACATCGTGGATCCGTCCATCACCGTGCGCTTCCCGCTCCACGACCCGGCCGTGCTGGGACTGCCCGCCAACACCTCCCTGCTGGTCTGGACCACCACCCCGTGGACCCTTCCGGGCAACGTCGCGGCCGCCATTCACCCGGATCTCCCTTACGTCGCCGCGCGCCGCAAGGACGACGAGGAGACCTTCGTGCTCGCCCGCGCGCTCCTGGACAGGGTCCTCGGGCAGAACAACTGGATCATTGAGAAGGAGCTTACCGCGGAAAACCTCCGCGACGCGCGCTACACGCCGCCCTTCCCCGGTGTCGCCCAGAGCGTCGAGGCGCGCAGCGCAAGCGGCGAGGTTCCCACCGAGCCGTTCCGAGTGGTCACCGGGGAATTCGTCACGGCCGAGGACGGCACCGGAATCGTGCACATGGCGCCCGCATTCGGCGCCGACGACATGGAGATGAGCCGCCGCTACGGCCTGCCCGTGCTGCGCACCGTCACCGAAGAGGGCCGCTTCATTCCGGAAGTCACGCTGGTGGCCGGGGAGTTCTTCAAGAAGGGCGACCCCATCATCATGCGCGACCTCAAGCAACGGGGCGTCCTGTTCTCCCGGGAGGACTACAAGCACTCCTACCCGCACTGCTGGCGCTGCGACACCACGCTGATGTATTACGCCACCAATTCCTGGTTCATCCGAAATACTTCACTCAAGGAACAATTGATCGCAAAAAACCAGGAGATCAACTGGGTGCCGGCCCACATCAAGAACGGGCGCTACGGCGACTGGTTGAATAACCTGGTCGACTGGGCCCTGTCCCGCTCGCGCTACTGGGGTACGCCGCTGCCCATCTGGATCTGCGAGGGATGCGGCGGCCAGGAGATGGTTGGCTCCTTTGAAGCGCTGGCCGCGCGCGCCGACGAGAAATTCGACGCGAGGGCGGCGGATTTCGATCCGCACCGGCCGTTCGTGGACGGTGTCACCTTCACGTGCCTCACTTGCCAGGGGAAGATGCGCCGCATTCCGGACGTCATTGACTGCTGGTACGACAGCGGCGCCATGCCCTTCGCGCAATTCCATTATCCGTTCGAGAATCGGGAGCGCTTCGACAACGCCTTTCCGGCCGATTTCATCTGCGAGGGGCTCGACCAGACCCGCGGCTGGTTCAACAGCCTGCACCAGCTTGGCGTGATGCTGTTCGACAATATCGCGTACAAAACGGTCATTTGCCACGGCCTCGTCCTGGATGAGAACGGCGACAAGATGTCCAAGCGGCTGGGCAACATTGTCAACCCGTGGGACGTGCTGAACGTGCACGGCGCCGACGCGCTGCGCTGGTACCTGTACGCCTCGGCGCCCCCGGAAATGAGCCGCCGCTTTTCGGTCAACCTGGTGGGCGACGCCGTGCGCGGCTACATGCTGACGCTGTGGAACACCTACTCATTTTTCACGCAATATGCGAATCTCGACAAGCCGGATCTGAAAAACGTGATCCCCTACGAGGAACGGCCGCCCATCGACCGCTGGGCAGTGGCGCGCTTGCACGAGACCACGGCACAGGTGATCGAGGCGATGGACGCGTACGATCCCACGAAGGCGGCCCGCGCCCTGGAGAGCCTGGTGGACGACCTGTCCAACTGGTACGTGCGCCGCAACCGGCGCCGCTTCTGGAAATCGGGCGCTGACCAGCTTTCGGCCTACCAGACGCTGTATGAGTCGCTGGTCGGCATCGCGAAACTGTCCGCTCCGTTCACGCCTTTTCTCAGCGAGGCAATGTACCAGAATCTGGTGCGCGGCATGGACCCGTTGGCGCCCCAGAGCGTGCACCTGTGCGATTATCCGCAGCCCGTGGAAGGAAAGGTCGACCGACCTCTCCTTGACATCACGCGCGCCCTCATCGACACCGTCTCGCTGGGACGCGCGGCCCGCGCGGGCAGCAAGCTGAGAACCCGCCAGCCTCTTTCGGAGGCGGTCGTTCGCCCGCGCAGCGCGGAGGAGATAGAGGGCCTCAAGGCGTTTACCGATCAGCTTCTGGAGGAGCTGAACGTCAAGAAGGTGCGCTTCCTCGACGTGAGCGCCGATTTCGTGGATTATCGGCTGCGCCCCAACCTGCCGGTGATGGGCCGCAAATTCGGCAAGCAGGTGCCCGCCATCAAGGCCGCCCTGGAATCCGCCGACGGCAAAGCGGCGGCCGCCGCGGCGCGCGACAACCGCCCCTTCGAAGTCACGCTGTCGGACGGCTCGGTCGTGGCGCTCACCGCCGAAGAATTGCTCATCGAGGCCAAAGCCACCGAAGGGTACGCGTTCGCCGACGAGGGCGGCCGCCTGGTCGCCCTCAACACCCACCTCACGGAAGAATTGATTCGCGAGGGGTTGGCCCGCGATCTGGTCCGCTACATCCAGGACGCGCGCAAAGCGGCGGGCTTTGAGGTGACCGACCAGATCGAGTGCTGGCTGCCGGAGGACGATCCCGCGCGAGCCGCCGGGGAAGCCTTCAAGGACACCATCGAGGGCGAAACCCAGGCCGTCCTGCACTTCGCGCCGCCCCCCACGGACGCGTTCGTGCACGAGATCAAGAAGGCCGACGAGACGCTCGTGACCACGGTGTCCGTGCGGAAGGCGGTCGCCAGCGTGTCCCGATGGGCCTGACCGAACGGGTCTCGCACCTGCTCAATTACGATCTTTTCGATCTGAGCCCCATCCGCATCGGCGACGTCATTCAGATCGATCAGACGGTGGGCGTCGTGGAGGACATCGGTGGGCGCTGCATCCGCATGCGCACCTACCAGGGGATCCAGATGTTCGTTCCCAACAGCGCCCTGCTGCACAACAAAGTGACCAACTGGACCTACAGCACCGACAAGATACTCACCGAAATCAAGGTCGGCGTGGCCTACGGATCGCCCACCGACACCGTGGTGAAGCTCATGAAGCAGGCGGTCACCGACATTCCGGAAATCCACAGCGACCCGTCGCCGGTCGTCCTGTTTACTGATTTTGGCGACAGCACCCTGAATTTCGCCGCGGCCTTCTGGATTTCAATGAAAGACCAGATGGAGGTAGAAATCATCCAGAGCAACGTTCGCCTGCGGCTCGACGAATTGTTCCGCGAAAACCAGATCGTGGTGTCATTCCAGCAGCGCGACGTGCACCTGGACGCGCCCCGTCCCATCGACGTTCGGGTGCTTCAGGGCCCGACGACCAGCGTGGCGGTCAAGGTGGCCGAGTAGCTGCCCACCAGGGCGTTGGCCGGTATCGTGAGGTCGAACTGAGTCATATCGGCCGTCCAGTCGTAGCGGCCGTCTCCGAAATTGGGATTGGTGGTGACGCACTTGCGGGCCACGTCCAGCGCGCCGGTCACGCCGGTCTCCTTGGGGCCGTTGGTCGGGTCCACGTTCTGCGAGCCGCCGCCGACCTTGACGATGGTTCCGTTGATGGCGCTGTAGTATAGATTCGCCGCGGCGATGGTCTTGCCGCCGCTGGCTGTGAAATCGGACACCTGGAGGGTCACGTTCCAGCCCGAGGTGGTGTTGCGGGTGTCCACGCGCCAGGTGGGGACTCCGTTG
>VGFD01000154.1 GCA_016868975.1 Armatimonadota bacterium
CGATTCGCTGCGCCTGCTGGGCGCGGGCAACTTCACGCTGAACGGCCCGTGCAATGACGTCAACCTGCTCGCGGCCTGCGTGAACGGGATGCTGGCGCTCACCGACAAGGACGGGCTCACCATCGGCACCATCGGTCCGACCGTGGGCATCAACACCGGCGGCCCTTCGCTCAACATCAAGGCGTGCGGGCTGGTTTCGGTGAGCAGCGCGATCACCACGGGGACCGGCGGGGTCCTCATCGACACCACCGGAGACCTGGTATTCAACGCCGGCGGCATCTCCACCGTGGGCGGAACCACCCGCCTCCGTGCCGCCGCCATCCGCGACACCAATGCGGCGCTGGACGTCACTGCCAACCTGTTGCAGATGAAGGCCCCATGCGGCGACATCGGCGGGTGCGGCAATCCCCTGGAGACCGCGGTCTCGGCGCTCCAGGTGCCTGACTGCGGCTGCCTGCCGGGCGCGGTCAACCTCTCGATCAGCAACAGCGGGGCCGGGATCACCCTGCAGAACGTGCGCGTGGCCAACGTCGCCACCATCAATGCCAGCGGCAACGTCATCGTCGACAACGTGACCGCGGGCGCCGCCACTTTCAACGTCACCGGGAGCATCCTGAAAGGCAGCGGGCCGGGCATCACGGCGACCTGCGGCGTCACCCTGACCAGCAACACCGGGACCATCGGAACCTGCACCGCCGCGCTCCTGGTCTCCACGCCCAATCTCACCACGAACGCGCTGGGCTGCGCGCAGGGCACCTGGATCACCGACGGCACCGCGCTCGCCAGCGGCAACCTGCGCACCGACGGCGGAATCATCGATATAACCTACGCGAGCGGCGGCCTCATCAGCCTGAACGGCTGCGGCGGCCTCATCAGCCTGAACGGCTGCGGCGTCCTCAACGTGTGCCGCGGCGGCGCCAATCCCAACCTGACCGTTCTCAACGAGGCGGGGCCCGGAAACACCGTGAAACTGGGCCTGGTGGACGTGGGCAGCGGCGCGCTCACGGTACACGCCAGCGGCGCCATCACCGACAACAACGGTGCCGCGTCCAACAACCTCATCGCCTCCACCGCCACGCTGATTGCCGACGCCGGCGCCATCGAGGCGGACGTCACCGTCAACACGATCCGCGCGCACGCCGACGCGAACTGCGCCGGGGTCACCATCCGCGCGAACGGGACGCTCAACGTGGGCGACGTGACCGCGGTCGGGAATTCCGGCGACGTCTCGATCACCGGCAACGCCACCCTGAACGTGCAGAACGTGGCCGCCGGCAACGTGGTCGTTCCGGGCACGGTCCTGCTGCACGCCACCAGCGGGAACGTCACGCTGCTGGAGAACACCAGCGCCACGCCGACGGTGACCGCGCCCTCCGGAGCGGTCACCGTGCGGACCGACAACGGCAATATCCTCGACACGAGCGGCCTCACGGCGCTGTGCGCCACCAGCGCCACGCTCCAGGCGAGCAACGGGGACATCGGCACCAGCGCGAATCCCCTGGACACCAACCTCAGCCAGTTGACGGCGAAGGCGCTCAGCCTCAACAACGTGATCAAAGTGCAGAACGCGGGAACCGGTCTCACCACGCTCAGCGTGGTCACCACCGACGGCGACGTGGCCGTCGCCCTGGGCTGCGGGCAGAACCTGACCTTCCTGGCCGCCAGCGACACGCTGGGACTCAACGCCAACGCCACCAACCCGACCTTCTCGTTCGACAACAAATGCGGCGGGCTCGCGCTGGCGCTGGTCGACGTGGGGACCGGCACCGTCACGCTCGACGCCGCGGGCAACATCTCGGACACCAACGGCCCGGGAAACAACCTGGCTGGAAACAGCGCCAGCCTCAAAACCACCGGTACGATCAACCTGGATACGACGGTGTCCCAGATCACCACGGTTTCTGGCGGCAATACGACCCTGCGCAGCACGGGCCCGCTCCAGATCAACGGCTTGCAGGCCGGCGGCACGGGAACCACCGTCAACACGGCCGGGCTGCTCACGCTGAACGGGAACGTGACCTCGGCCGGGACGCTTGCGATTTTTTCCGCGGGCGTCACCCAGAGCGCGGGAAAACTGCAGGCCACCTGCATGAGCGTGACGGGCAGCGGGGCGTTCACGCTCAACGCGGCCTGTAACGACGTAAACGGCCTCGCGTTCTGCGTGAACGGCGCCTTCAACTTCGGCGACAAGGACGACCTCACCATCGGCTGCGTCTGCTGCACCGGCGCCAGCGCCAGCAAAGGATCCGCCATCACCCTGCAGACCGGCGGCCTGCTGCGCCTGGACAAGGATCTCAACGCCGGGCCGGCCGCCGTCACCCTCACCAGTGGCTGCAACGTGCAGTTCGGCAACGGGGGCACCAAAGGCGGCGTCTTCGGAGGCTGCGTCACCGTGACCGGCCAATCGCTGGTCGACGGCAACGGGGCGGTCATCGACGTCACCGCCTGCACGGCCAACCTTCGCGCCACCGCGGGAGACGTGGGCGCGGCTGGCGCCAGCCTGGACCTCGCCGTCTCGACCCTCAAGGTGAAGAACGGCGCGTGCATCGGCGCCACCAACGTGTACGTGAACGACAGCAACGCCATCACCCTGGCCGACGTGCGGGCCAGCGGCACCGTGGACGTGCTTGCGCCAGGCAGCATCACCGTTCAGACGGTCAACGCCGGGGACGCGACGCTCACCTCGCAGAGCGGGTCGATTCTGCAGAGCGGCGCCGCCGGAGTCAGCGCGCCCACGGTTGTCCTCACGGCGACCGCGGGAACCATCGGGACCTGCGGCACGCCGCTCGTTACGAATGCGCTCAGCCTGTCCACTGTGACCCTGGGCGCCTCCCAGACAACCACGGTCAACAATGGCGGGGCGCTCACCAACCTGTCGGTGCGGACCAACGGCGCGGTCAACATCCTCTTCACTGGCGGCAACCTGACGTTCACCGGCGCCTCGCTCCTGGACGTCAACGCGGGGAGCAATCCCAGCGTGACATTCCTCAACGAGGTCGTGCCGGGCCGCAACATCAACGTCAACCAGATCAACATCGGGACCGGCGCGCTCACCTTGCACGCCAGCGGGGCAATCCTGGACAACAACGGCGTGGGGACCCCCAACGTCACGGCCGGCAGCGCGACGCTTACCGCGGACAACGGGGGGATTTCCCTGGACACCGCGATCTCCGGCCTGACCGCCAACGCCTCGGCGGGCGGCCAGAGCGTGAACCTCCGCAACAGCGGCGCGCTGAACGTGGGCGCCGTCGCCGCGGGCTGCAACGTGACCCTCTCAACCGCGGGAGGCAATCTCACCTTGGGGACCGTCACCGCCAAGAACACCGCCAGCCTGACCGCCGGCAGCGGCATTCTCGATGGGAACTCGTCGGCGCTGAACGTCTCGGCGCCCACCGGCATCTTCACCGCCAACGGAGGCGGCGTGGATATCGACGTCGCCGTTTGCAACCTGACGGTCAACGCCAACGGCGGTACCATCGCAGTCGACGAAGCGAACTGCCTGCTCGCCGTGAACGTGGCCACCGCCAACAAGGCGATCAACCTCAACTGGTGCAACAGCGGGACACGCTTCTTGAACTTCGCCGCCGGAGCCCTCAGCATGATTGGCGCCGGCACTGAAGTCCAGTTCAGCAACTCGGCCGGCG
The DNA here is from genome assembly GCA_016868975.1 of Armatimonadota bacterium. Classification (GTDB taxonomy): domain Bacteria; phylum Vulcanimicrobiota; class Xenobia; order RGZZ01; family RGZZ01; genus VGFD01. The sequence goes on from VGFD01000154.1 coordinate 3,645, forward strand.
GGTACCAGCTCGGCAACGGCTCGACCGGAGTGAGCGTGGGCGCCTGCAACAGGCTGGCGCTTCTGGCCACCGGCAACGTCACCTGGGACGGCGTGACCACCACCCGGGCGCAGTGCCTCACGTTCAACGTAGGCGGGTTCGACCTGGGCACGCTGGGGATGCCGCTGGCCATCGACGCGGTGAACCTGCAGGTGATGAACGGCGTGGCGTGCGGAATTCCGCAGGCCGGGGCCGGACGGGTGTTCGTCAACGACGCCAACTCGGTCAACCTGAACAACGTGGCGGCCAGCATCAAGGCAAACGTCCGCAGCCAGGCGTGCATGACGACCAGCGGCTTTGGCGTGCTGGCGCCGACAATCACGCTCACCAGCGTGGGCGGGTCGATCAACGCCACCACCCGCGGCGGCACTATCATCGCAAACGCCTCCAATATGCTGACGCTCTGCGAGTTTGACAAGGCGCTCCTGCAGTGTCTGTCGTCCGCCTGCCTGACGGTGTCGAACACCTCCGGCGACCTCACCGTGGGCACCGTCCTCGCCGGCGGCACCGCCACTCTTACCGCGGCCGGCAGCCTCCTCGACGGCAACGGGAGCGGGGTGGTGAACGTCACCGCCGCGACCGGCAACTTCATCGCCCTGTGCGGCAACCTCGAGCTGGATACCGCGCTGGGCGGCGTCTCCACCTGCGTCCCCAACGGCGGCGTGGCGCTGCGCGAGGCGGACGGGCTCACCCTGACCTCTGTCATCGCGGGCGGCAACGTGGCGGTTTCCAACGCCAGTGGCAATCTTGTCGTGAAGGCGGTGAACGCCGGCGGCACGGCGGGTCTCTCGGCGGCCTGCGACCTGCTGGGCAGCGGCACGGTGACGGCGCCGCAGGCGGTCCTGCGGGCCGGCGGGGACATTGGCGCGTGCGGCACGCCGCTGGGCACCTGCACCAATGTCCTCGACGTGGCCGCCAACGGGATGTTCGTGAGCGACGCGGGCAGCCTCACCACGCTACGGCTCGTCGCGCTTGACGCGGATTTCCTGGTGAAATGGAGCGGGGGGAGCCTGCAGCGCGGCGGCGGCGTCCTCAGCGGCACGGGGGCTGGCGCCGATCTGGAGCTGACCAACAGCGGCAGCGCGGCGTTCTCGATGGGCTCGATGAACTTCGCGGGAAGCTGCGTGACGCTCAGCGGAACGCCGTCCTGGCTGGACGGGAATGGGACGGGGACGCTCAACCTCACCGCGTGCACGCTCAACATCGCGGGTAGCGCCTCCACTGTGGTCGATCTCGACACCAACATCGCCACGCTGAACGCCAACGGCGCGTGCAGGGTCACGCTGCGCCAGGCCTCCACCATCACCCTCGACACCGTGGTGAACGTGGGCTCGCTGCACGTCGGCGCCAGCGGCTGCATCCTGGTCGACCAGGTCCAGTTCACCGCGGCGCAGACGCTGGTGCTCACCGCCACCGGCGCGATCCTCGATATCAACGGCGCGGGCGTGCTCAACGTGAGCGGGCCGACGCTGGTGCTCACCGCGGGAGGCGCCATCGACCTGGACACCTCGGCCTGCACCATCACCGCCGACGGCGCCAGCGTGACGCTCTGTGAGGCGAATGGAGCCATCCTGCAGAGCATCGTTGCCGACGGCCTGGTCAGCATCATCAGCGCCAGCGGCAACCTCTTGCTGGTTGGGGTGATCGCCGGCGATTCGGTTACCCTGCAGACGGTGGGGAATATCCTGGGACAGCCCGGATCCCCGCTGCACCTGCGGGCTGGGGACAGCTCCACCTTGAGCGCCCTGGGCGGCGGCGTGGTGGGCACCAGCACCAATCCGCTCGTGGTGGACGTGATCGGGACGCTGAACGTGCTCGCCACCGGAACGGTGAACGGGGTCTCGGTCGGCATCACCGGCTCGGTCGTGCCGGGCGGCATCGTGTATCTCGCCCCGCCGCCCGGGCAGATCTTTGTGACCGGCGTGACCACCGGCGACTGCGCCGGCGGCAACTCGGTGGAACAGCAGGTGGCCGCGTTGGTGGCGCTTATCGCGAACACCGGGACGTCCGCCACGTTGACCACGCTGGTGGAGATTGACGACGTCAGCGGAGACGGCAACCCCTGCATCGTGGTGGCCGAATGCGGTCCCAGCGGAGGCGAGTGCGGCTCCACGCCGGGTGGATGCGCCTCCACGCCGGGCGGCGAAACCGCGACCGGCGGGTGTGAGACGCCGGCCAACGAAGACGGGAGTGCCACGAAGACCAGAACCGAGGAGACCGAGGAAGCGGGGTCCGAAATCGCCCTGATCGAGGACACCGGCGCGAAACTGGCGCAGGCCACCGCGGCGCTCGAACATGTTACCCAGGCGCTCGAAGCGGCCAGGGCGTCCGGTGACCAGGTCGGCGTGATCGAGGCTTCCACCGAGCTGCCGGAGCTGCTCATGCAGGTCAAGCCGGAAGGCTGGGCGGAGCAGGCGCAGGGCCACATCGACACCGCGCTCAACCTGAGCAAGTCGATCGACTTCAAGCCCGGCGAGATCACCGCGCTGGCCAACCTGGGCAAGCTGCAGGCGGCCACCGGCAACACCGACGGCGCGCTGTCGAGCCTGGAGTCCTCGCTGGGCATCCTGGAAAGCTACGCGCAGAGCGTGGGCGGCGCCGGACTGCGCTCGGCGAAGCTCACCGACCGCACGGCGGGCATCTACCAGAACCTCGCCAGCCTGCAGATTTCCAACGGCAACGCGCAGGCCGCGCTGCAAACGCTCGAGCGGCAGCACTCCATGGCGGTCGTGGAAAACCTGGGCGCGGGGCTGGACCGCATCAACGTGACCAACCCCGGTCTCAAGGGGCTGCTACGCTCCGCCTCCGGAAATCAGAAGAACACCCAGGACCTGGAGAAGGAGCTGATCGAGCAGAAGTCGCTGCCCGCCGACAAGCAGGATCACACCCGCATCAAGGTGGTTTCCGAGCTGCTGGCGGCGAACAAAGAGGAATTCGAAAAGACCCTGGAGGCGCTGCGCAAGACCGAGCCGGGCTACGAGAAGCTGCTGGCCGTGCGGCCGGTGCACTTTGCCGAGATGCAAAAGGGCGTCCCGGGCAACACCGCCGTCTTCGAGTACATGATCACCGACGAGAAGCTTTACGTGTTCTCGATGACACAGACGAACTTCCGCATCCACGCGGTGGACGTCAAGCGCGCCGAGGTGGAGGGACTGGTCAAGCGCTATCGCTCGCTGGTGATGCGCTTCGCCACGCTGCGCGCGTCCGGTACCACCATCCCCTGGAACAACGACGGATCGGCGCAGTACACCAGGTACATCAAGCCGCTCAAGGAAACCATGACGCGGCTGCACGCCATCCTCATCGATCCCATCGAGGCGGACGTGAAGGACAAGCAGGTCGTGTCGGTCATCCCCACCGGCATTCTGATGTACCTCCCCTTCCAGTCGCTGGGGCGGTTGCGGGCGGACGGCGAGATGGACTACCTCATCGAGCGCAAGCAACTGTCGGTGATGACCAAGGCCAGCGAGCTGGTCGGGTTAGCGTCCGCGCCGCCCAGCGCCAGGGGCAACCTGGTCGCGTTCGGCAATCCGGACGGCTCCCTGGCCGAGGCGCAGAACGAGGTGCGCAACCTCGCCGCGCTGTTCCAGGGCGCCACCGTGTACATGCGCGACGAGGCCACCAAGAACCAGATCCTGTCGCTGCCGCCCGGGGTGTCCTACGTGCACCTGGCGACGCACGGGATTCTCAACTCCGAAGATCCGACCACCAGCTACCTCGTGATGGCCGGGGCAGGGCAAGAAGGGAAGTTGCTCGTAACGGACATCTTCTCGCTCCCGCTGGCGGGCATCCGGCTCATCACCCTGTCAGCGTGCGAGACCGCGCTTGCCGAGAAGCGGCCGGGCGCCGAGCTGACCAGCCTCGCCGAAGCCTTCAGCATCGCCGGCGCGCCCAGCGTCGTGGCCTCGCTGTGGAAGGTGGACGACGTCGCAACCCGGGCGTGGATGCTGAGCTTCTACAGGCAATTGAAGGACGGAAGGAGCAAGAGCCAGGCGATGCAGCAGGCGGTCGTCAGTACCTTGCGGGCCTCGGGTTTCGAGCACCCCTTCTACTGGGCCCCGTTCGTCGTCCTGGGAGATTGGCGTTGAGGCGATTTTTCCTGTGGGGTCTGGTGACATGGCTTCTGGTCTGGGCGGCGCCGGTCGGCGCGGATCCGGGAGGGGCGGTCCCGCCACGCGTTGTCGCTGGCCCCGCGCCGTCTGCTTCGCCGTCAGGCCCCGCACCGTCGGGGCCTTCGTCGTCCGCGGACGATACTCGGGTCACCATCCGCAGGTTCCTCATCGAGGGCGCCCGCACGCAAAGAGTGGAAGCGCTTCACAAGCTGGTGGCGCCCTATGAAAATCAGGAGTATTCCCTCAAGGAATTGAACCGCGTGGCCCAGGTGGTAGCCGCGTACTATCGCGGGCTGGGCTATTTTCTCACCAAGGCCTACGTGCCGGTGCAGACGATTGGCAATGACGGGGTCGCCAAAATCCAGGTTGTCGAGGCGCTTATCGGCGAGGTTTTCGTCGAGGGCAACAAGTATCGCTCGAAGGCGCAGATCGCCAGCTTCTTCAGCGCGCTGCAGCGGAGCGCCGCTCCGCGATATTCCGAGTTCGATCGCGCGGTGCGGCTGCTCAACGAATTGATCGGCGTCAAAGCCAGCGCCGTGCTGCGCCCTGGCAAAGAGCCCGAGCGGGTGGACGTGACGGTCAAGGTGGAGGACAAGAATCCGGTCAAGATCTACGCCGACTACAACAACTACGGCAACCGTTTCGTGGGCGTCAATCGGGCCGGCCTTGGGTACCTGCACGGCAACCTGACCGGCAACGCCGACGCGCTGCTGGTGCGCGGCGTGTCGGCATTCCCCTCGCGGGACCTCACGCCGTTCGTGCAGACCGCCTACACCTTTCCCCTCAACCGCAACGGGACGGCGCTGGCGCTCAACTACACCAACGGCGCCACCGCGGTGGGCGAGGAGCTGGCCTCCCTTGACATCCGCTCGCGGGCCAACGTCTACGGCTTCACGGTGACCCAGGCGGTGGTCCGCGACAAGGACGCCTCCTCGAATTTAAGCGCCGGGTTCGTGGGCAAGAGCTTCACCAGTTTCATCCTGAACGTGCCCAGCAGCAAGGACGAATTGCGCGAATTGTTCGTGGATTATTCCGGCGACTTTTCCAGCGCGAGCGGCAAAAACATCTACAGCGTCACGGTGAGCCGGGGGCTGGGAACCATGTTCGGCGGCAGCTCGGTGAACAATCCCCTGTCGAGCCGTCCGGGCGCGGGCGACACCTTCACCAAGTTCAACGGGGCGTACGTGCGCATCCAGCCGGTGGGAAGCGCGGCGTTCCTGGTGCTGCGCGGCATCGGGCAATTGAGCACGGACAGGCTGGTGGTCGGCGAGCAGTTCGCCATCGGCGGTCCGGACACGGTGCGCGGCTACGCCCAGTCCCAGGTGCTGGGCGATTACGGATACGCCACCACGCTGGAGCTGCGCGCGCCCATCCTCCACACGCCGGACAGCGACCTGCAGTTCGCGGCGTTTTTTGATCACGGGACGGTGTACACCTATTCGCCGGGGGTGGGTCAGAATTTCAGCCAGTCGCTGACCGGTACCGGCTTCGGGTTTTCCGGGTCGTACAAGAACTACAACGGAAAGATCGACTTCGGATTTCCCGTATCACCGGCCCGCAACGCGACGAACAGCATCCCGATGGTGTACGTGCAGGTCTCGGGGCAGTTTTAGGGTCCTGGAGGAAAGGACGGCAGGCATAGTGGCGCTTCGTCATCCCAGGGAGCGGTATCCATCGAGCGACGGCCATCCCATGACCGACAAGGATATCAATCGGCTCCTCATGGAGTACGCGGAGTTCGCCATGAAGTGGAAGTTTCGGGACGATCCGAGCGTTTACGTATCCGCGAACCTTTTCGTCTACTATCAACAGCGTCCGCGCAAGCGGGTTTCGCCGGATGGCTTCATCGTGCGCGGCGTGGGCAACCACCTGCGCGACGTGTACGTCATCTGGGAAGAGGGCGGTCGCGCCCCGGAAGTCGTGTTCGAGTTCGTGGCTCGGGCCTCGTATCGAATGGACCCGGAGGTAAAGAAAGAGATTTACGAGCAGATCGGCGTGCTCGAGTACTACGTGTTTGATCCGAAGGCGCGTTACATGCGTCCTCCGTTTCGAGCGTTCCGGCTCCACGGGGGAAGGTTCGAGGAAGTGCCGATCATTGACGGCGAGATCACCAGTCCCATCCTGGGGCTGCGGATGCGCGCGGACGGACAGTGGCTGCGCTTCCACGACGGCGCCAGCGGTGAGTACATTCCGCCGCCCATAGAGGCGCTGGAAGCCGCCGGACGGCAACTCAAGGCGGAGGGCGAACGGGCGCGGGCGGAGGCGGAACGCGCGCGGGCGCTTGAGGAAGAAGTGGAGCGCTTGCGCCGTCAGCCCGGCAAGCAAAGGTAGCCGTCAGAACGACGCGGTCAGCTGATAAATCGGCATGAACGCCGCCAGCAGCAGCACCGCGACGGCGCCACCCAGCAACATTACCACCGCTACTTCGATGAACTTCGTGATGTCGGTAAGCCCGATGGCCATTTCCTGGTCGTAGAAGCTGGCCAGGCGCTCGAGCGTGCGTGGCAGCGTGCCGGTTTCCTCGGCCACCACCACCATTTCCAGCACCATGGGCGGAAACAGGCCCACCGTCTGCATGCCGTACGCGATGGGCAGGCCGTGGCTGGCCGCGTCCGCCTGCATGCGCACGGTGACGCGCAGCAATTCCCGGTCCAGCGACTGCTCGAGCACCGCAAACGCCATCCCCAGCGGCACCCCGGAATTCATCAGCGTGGCCGAGGAGCGCAAGAAGCGGCTCATCATGCGATAGCGGATCTGGCGGCCGTAAAGCGGCAAGCGCAACGACCAGCGCTCCAGGGTGATTTTTCCCAGCGAAGTCTGGCTCCACAAATAGAACAGGTAGCCAAACACCAGG
>VGFD01000155.1 GCA_016868975.1 Armatimonadota bacterium
GAAGGGTCCGCCAGAGGGCCCTGTCCCACGAGGTCGCCGTAGCGCGCCACCCACGGCCGTGCGGGGTCACCCAGGGCGGTCGGGCCCCAATCTTCCGCGAGCATCAAGTGCATCAGGTTCCACGCGATGTGATTCATCCCTGGAATTGGCTGCGCAAACCAGTCGTCACCGGGGATGCCATCGATGAAGCCGAGGGTCATCCGGCGCGCCGTACGCACCGAGTGCACGATCTGTCCCACCCGCGTTTCCATGTTCGGCCACGCTTCTCTCCCCTCCGGCAGGGTTCCCGTCGGCCCCGTTCGAATCGCGCGAACCCATGGACACAATGGACAACAAGTACATGCGCATGGCCCTCGACGAGGCCCGCAGGAGCCGCGCCCTGGGCGGCATTCCCATAGGCTCGGTACTGGTCCGCGGCGATGAGGTGCTGGGCCGCGGCCACAATCAGCGGGTGCAGAAGGGAAACCCCATCCTGCACGCCGAGATCCACTGCCTCCAGGAGGCCGGCCGGATCGGGCACTACCGCGACACGGTGCTCTACTCCACGCTGATGCCGTGCCACCTGTGCGCCGGCGCGGCCGTCCAGTTCCGCGTGCCCAGGGTGGTCGTGGGCGAGGCGAGGACCTTCAAGGGCGCCCGCAAGACGATGGAGGACCACGGCATCGAGGTGGTCGACCTGGACCTGGACGAGTGCGTGGACATGATGTGCGAGTGGATCACCGCCAACCCGGAGCTGTGGAAAGAGGACATCGGCACCCTGTGAAGGCCGTCTGCGTGTTCTGCGGCTCCAGCGCGGGCAGCCAGCCCGCCTACCTGGATTCGGCGCGCCGCGTGGGTGCCACCCTGGCCCGCGCGGGAATCGCGCTGGTCTACGGCGGCGCCAGCGTGGGCACCATGGGCGCCGTAGCCGACGCCGCCCTGGAGGCGGGCGGACACGTCATCGGCATCATCCCCCGCGCGCTGGCCCACAAGGAGATCGCGCACTACGGGTTGCCCGATCTGCGCGTCGTCGGCTCCATGCACGAACGCAAGGCGCTCATGGCCGAGTTGTCCGACGCCTTCATCGCCCTCCCCGGCGGCATGGGCACGCTGGAGGAATTGTGCGAGATGCTTACCTGGGGACAGCTCGGCCTGCACGCCAAGCCCTGCGGTTTGCTGAACGTGCTCGACTATTACAGTCCCCTGGCGGCATTTTTCGATCACGCCGTGGAACACGGATTTCTGCGCGCCGAGCACCGCGACATGATCCTGGTAGACGACGGCGTGGACAGCCTGCTGGCCCGCATGCGCAATTACGTCCCGCCCGTCGTTCCCAAGTGGATCGTCGCGGCGGAAGCTTGAGCCCGTGCAAGCGGGCGGTAAAACCGCAGGAAGCAGGCAGCGCGGCATGCCGTTAATGCTGGGGTGGCGCCGGCCTGGCCGGCCCCTGACTTGAGATGCGCATCGTCTCGCTGATCGCAAGCGCCACCGAAATTGTCTGCGCGCTCGGGCTGCGCGATCAACTGGTGGGGATTTCCCACGAGTGCGATTTTCCGCCGGACGTCGTCGGACTACCGGTGTTCTCCCGCCCAAAAGTGAATCCGCGCGCCTCCAGCGCGGAAATTGATCGCGGCGTGCGCGCCATCGCGCGAGACGGCTTGAGCGTGTACGAGATCGATACCGAAATGCTGGAGAAAATCGCTCCGGACCTGATCGTCACCCAGGATCAATGCGTGGTGTGCGCGGTCTCGCTCAAGGACGTGGAAGCCGCGGTGTGCACGGTGACCCGCAAGGACACGCGGATCTGCACGCTGCACCCGGAGACCCTTCAGGATATTCGCGCGGACTTCCGAAAGGTGGCGCAGGCGGCCGGCGTGCCCGAGCGGGGGGAAATGCTGGTCAGGGAATTCGACGGGCGCCTGCACGCAATTCCCCTTCCCGACACGCGCCCCACCGTGGCCTGCATCGAGTGGCTCGATCCGGTGATGGTGGCCGGCGGCTGGATGTCCGAGCTGGTGGAGATTGCCGGCGGCCAGCCGCTCATTGTCACCGAGCCGGGCCGCTTCGCCACCGTCACCTGGGACGACGTGGAGCGCGCCGACCCGGACGTCGTGGTGGTGATGCCCTGCGGCTATCCCATCGAACAGACGCTTTCCGAGCTGCACGCCGACCATCCCCTGGCGCGGCTCCGTGGCCGCTGCTGGGTAGCGGACGGCAACGCCTACTTCAACCGCCCCGGGCCCCGCATCGCGGACAGCGCGGCGCTCCTGGCCCGCCTGATCCACGGCGGCCCGCCGCATGAAGGGGCGGTTCCATGGGGCGGGGAAACTCATGTCTGATGAGAGAGCCGCTCGGAAAAATCCAGCCCGTCCGCACGGTGGCCTGCCCGACCTGCCGCAAGGTGTTGAGCGAAAATGCGCTCAGTCTGGCCTTGCAGGGTAAATCGGTGCGCTGCGCCGGCTGCCGCGGGGAAATCAAGCTGTCTGAAGAAACCCGCGAGGCGATCCGCCGCTCACGGCGCTGACGCCGGCAATCTGGTCTCTACCTCCTTGAGCGCTTCCGCCAGCCCGTTCGCCGTCTCGTAGCGCGCGTCCGGCGTGCGTTCCAGCAACTTGTTGACCACCACGCACAAGGCGCGCGGAACGGCGGGATTCACCTCTTCCAGCGGGCTGCGGCGGGATTCGCAGATCTCCTTGAGGAGCACCGCCACGTTGGCGTTGTCGAACGGGTAGCGCCCGCCCAGCATGCGGTACATCAGCACTCCAACGGAGTAAAGGTCGGAGCGGTGATCCGTGGATTCCTGGCCGCGGGTGAGTTGCTCCGGGGACATCATCTGGGGCTCCGCGATGGCCGTGGTGGTGGCCGCCAGCGACGGCATGAAGTCCAGGCGGGCCAGCGCGAAGTCGGTCAATTTCACGAAGCCGTCCGGCTGCACCAGCACGTTGCGCGGATGCAGATTTCGATAAATAATTCCATTTTCGTGCAGGCAGCCGAGCGCCTGCACCAGCGGGATGGTGATGGCCACCGCGCGGGCCGCCGCGAGGCGCCCTTCGCGCTCGAGGATCTGGTCTAGCGTCTCCCCCTGGGGGCTCTCCACCGCGAGATACGGCGGCGTCTCGCCGCCCATGGAAAAATCAAGGATGCCGCAGATATTCGGATGGTGCACCTTTACGTAGGCGCGCAATTCCCGCTCGAAGCGGCGGCGGTTGTTGGCGTCGTCGAGGGCGTCCTCGGGAAGCACCTTCAGGATGACCGGCTGTCCCTCATCGTTGCGGGCGCGGTAAACGATCGCCGCGCTCTCTTCACGGAGCCGCTCGTCGATGCGGTAGGGGCCGATTTTCGCGGGCAGCGCGCCGCCGCCGAGCGGGATGAAGTCAGCGTTCCGCCGTCGGCGCATCCAGAGGACGATCACCACGATTGCGATCAGCGCCGCGCCCAACGCCCCGAACAGGATGCCTTTGCGGATACGCTTGTCCCCCTTTGCGAGGGCCGGTTTCCCCGAGCGCGCCTCAGCGCCCTGCTAACGCCTCCAGCGCCATGTGCTGCGCCTGGGCCTGGGTAAGCCCCAGCGACTCGAACGGCACGTTCTCCTTGAACATGAAGCCGTACTGGAACGCCGACGGCACCTGAAACGCGACGTGCTCGTACTCGCCGTCCGCCGCCATCACGCAGTGCGGGACGCCCGGCTCCATCACCACCATCTCGCCTGCCTTGACGACTTTCACTTCGGGCTTGCCGTCCTTGACGGTGAGCATCGCGGCGCGGCCGTGCAGCACGAGGTAGCCTTCGGTCTGTTTTTTCTCACCGTCGCGCACCGGGTGTACGTGCAGCGACTCGGCGGGGCGCAGCCTGGTGAACGGCGTTGGGCCCTCAAGCGGGGCGGGGGAGGCAACCCGCGAGACGCCCACCGAGAAGGGGTCGTTCTCGCCGGCGTAGGCCGTGGAGTTCACGATCCACTCGCTGGCCTGCTCGTTGAAGAGGTTGGTCTTGCCGCGCTCGGCATACACGACCACCTTGTCTTTCTCCCACACGAAGCCCGAGTTGTCGTAGCCGGAGCGCGTGGTGTCCTTCCACACGTCCACGATGGGATCGGCGCGGTGACCCAGGCCGGCCCGATCCAGGCGGGTGCGGAGCTGCTCCTCGGTGGCGTAGTCGAGCCACACCATGGTGTCGTGGGGACCGAACCGGAAGGAGCGCGCCAGCTGAAACGCCTCCAGCCCCTGGCGATCCTCGTCGGTGAGGCGGGAGGGCTGCAGGTAGCCGCTGTTTCGACCGTGCAGGCCGCGGTGCTTGCTGGCGGTCCAGACGTCGATCAGGCTTTTCTGGTCGCGCTCTCCAAACCCCGCGGCGGAAAGCCGCTCGCGCAGCGCCTCAGACTCGCGGAAGGGCGCCCACTCGACGAAGTCCGGCGCGTCGTCAACCCCCTTCACGATGCCGTTCTGGAGCAGCGTCGCGAGTTGGGCCGGGGGGAAGCGCGCGGCTCGCGTCTGGGAGTGGAAGATGCGCTGGTTGATGGCGGCGATCTCGTCAAAGCTTTTCTTGTGGCCGCCGTCGGGGGACAGCTTCTCGTACCAGTCGGGCGCCTTGCCGCTCTGCACGACGATGACCTCGCCCTGCACCTGCTCGAAGCGGGCCTCGCCGCCGGCGCCCACCATTACCGCGCCCGGCTCACCGAGGTGCAGCCCCACGCCGTCCACCGTCACTTGAAGCGCGGCGTTGCGCGGCAGGATGACCTCGGTGTCGACGTCCCAGCGGGTGGTGCGCTCTAGCAGGGCGCGCGCGGCGTCTCCGCGGTACACGACCGTCCGGGTGTCGCCCTCGACCAGCACGCCGCCGTCGGGACGTCTGGCGAGGGGGATCTCGCCATGGCCGGTCACCGCCACGCCGGGCACGAACGCATCGGACGGCTCGGGGACCATCGAAGGGACAGGCCGCGGGCTGGGAAGCTGCGGTCGTGCGGGCTGAAAGCCAATCCCCTGGAGCGATAGCATCACGTTCCCCCTATTATGGATCGGGGATGTTGCCGAAATATGAACTACATCGGATCGCGTCGGAGGAACCCACAGCGGGACTTTGGTTGGTGAGGCAGAATTCCACGCCCTTCATGAGACGCATCCTGCTGCTGGCCCTGCTTTTGTTCACCCTGACCGGCGCCGCCGGCGACCGTTATCCGGTGCACGCCTTCAAGAACGCGCGCGTCATCGTGGCGCCCGGCCGCGTGATCGAGAAGGGGATTCTCGTCGTGCGCGACGGCCGCGTCGAAGCAGTGGGCGCGGCCCTGGAGATTCCCGCCGACGCGCGGGTGCACGACCTGTCCGGCAAGACCATCCACGCGGGATTCATCGACCCGTACGTCACCGTCGGACGCCTGGAAGGGCGCAAGGTCAAGAAGCCGCTCGCCTTCTCCTGGGAGGACGAGGAAGAAGAAGAGGAAGCGCCCGAGCCCAAAGAAAAGCCGCCGGCGTTCAAGCCCAGCGTGGTTTCCTCGGAGAATCCGCGGGTGCACCCCGACTGGCGCGCGAGCGCCCACCTCGTGCCGAGGGGCAAGGTAATCAAAGATCTGCGCGCCGAGGGATTCGTGCTGGTGCAGGCCGTCCCCGACCGCGGCGTGTTCCGCGGTCAGGCCGCCGTGTACTCGCTGGGCGACGATCCCCGCAAGGCGCTTATCGCCGACGACACCGCCTCGGTCGCGGGCTTCGAGACGCTGAGCTGGAACGACCGGGACTTTACCTACCCGGCCAGCATGATGGGGAACGCCGCCGTCATCCGACAGGCGTTCGCCGACGCGCGCTGGTACCGCGACGCGCGCCGGGCCGACGCCGCCAGCTACCAGGGGCGCCGGCGCCCGGCCACGCAGGACGCGCTGGCCGCCCTGGCCCCGGTGATTGACGGACGGCAGACCTTGCTCTTCGAGGCCAACACGCTGCTCGATCTGCGGCGCGCGGAGAAGCTGCTCGACGAGGCCGGCGTGCAGCGGCGCGCCCTCGTGCTCAGCGGCGAGGAGTGGCGCCGCCCAGACTGGGTGCCGAACGCCTCCCTCATCCTGCCCCTCGATTTTCCCGCGAAGCCGAAAGCAAAGTCCGACGGCGAGTGGATCGACGTCGACACGCTCACCCTCAAGCGCTGGCGTTACGCGCCCGGCGAGCCGCGCTGGCTCAACGCCGACGGCAAGCGCTTCAGTCTCACCACGCACCGCCTCGGTGAGGTCAAGGACTTCCAGCCGGCGGTCCGCAAAGCGATCGCTGCCGGTCTCGACGAGGAAGCCGCGCTGGCCGCCCTGACCGTGATCCCCGCGCAGACCCTGGGACTGGCCGACCGTTTCGGCACCCTCGAGCCCGGCAAGGCGGCCAGCTTCGTGGTGCGCGGCGGCGGGCTTTTCGAGGACAACGTCGAGGAAGTGTGGATTGAGGGCGAGCCGCACGCGAAGCCCGTTGACGACGAAGACGACGACAGGGCGCCCGCAAAAAAAGACGTGAAGGCCGGCGACTACGCGCAGCCGCCGGCCGTCGGCACGGGGCCCAAGGCGCAGACCGTGCTGGTGCGCGACGCCACCGTGTGGACCGAGGGGCCGCAGGGCCGCATGCTGGGCGCGGATCTCCTGGTGCAGGACGGCCGCGTGAAAGCCGTGGGCCCGAATCTCAACGCGCCGGCCGGCGCCCTCATTATTGATGGCCGCGGCCTCCACGTGACGCCCGGCCTCATCGACGCGCACAGCCACACCGCCGTCGACGGCGACGTAAACGAGGGCGCCGCGGCGGTCACCGCGCAGGTCACCATCCTCGACGTGCTCAACCCGTTTGACGAGGATATCTATCGACAACTGGCCGGCGGCGTGACCGCGGCCAACGTGATGCACGGCTCGGCGAATGCCATCGGCGGGCAGGTCGTCACGTGCAAGTGGAAATGGGGTGGCAGCCCGCAGGATCTGGTAATGAGCGGCGCGCCCGGCGGCATCAAGTTCGCGCTCGGGGAAAATCCGCGGCAGGCCAACTGGGGCTCCGGCAAGCGCTATCCCAACACGCGGATGGGCGTGGCGGAGTTGATCCGCGAGCGCTTTGCCGCGGCACGTGAATATCGCAAGCGGCAGGAGGATTTCCGGGCCGGCCGCATTACCGCGCCGCCGCGGCCGGACCACCAGCTCGATGTCCTTCTCGAGTTCATCGACGGCAAGCGCCTGATCCAGTGCCATTCCTACCGGCAGGACGAAATTCTCGCGCTGATCCGCATCGCCGAGGAGGAGGGCTTCAAGATCAAGACTTTCCAGCACGTGTTGGAAGGCTACAAGGTGGCCGACGAGATCGCGAAGCACGGCGCGATGGCGTCCACGTTTTCCGACTGGTGGGCCTACAAGGTCGAGGTGATGGACGCCATTCCCTACAACGGCGCGCTGATGCACGAACGCGCCGTGGTCGTGAGCTTCAACTCCGACTCTAACGACCTGGCGCGGCGGCTCAACACCGAGGCCGCCAAGGCGGTACGCTACGGCGGTCTCTCGGAAACCGACGCCCTCAAATTTGTCACCATCAACGCCGCGAAGCAGCTCGGCGTCGAGCAGCGCATCGGCTCGCTGGAGCCGGGCAAGGACGGCGATTTCGTGATCTGGTCCGCAAATCCATTATCCCAGGATGCGGTCGTGCTGCAGACCTGGATTGAGGGCCGCCGCTACTTCGATCGCGTTGAAGACGCCGAGCGTCGCGAGCAGGCGGCGGCGGAGCGGGCGGCGCTGGTGAAGCTGGCGCGCGGAAAGGGCAAGAAATGAAGTTTCTGCTGCTGCTGTTCCTGCTGCTGAGCGGGGCCACCCACGAAAAGGCCCAGGCGCCCAGGCGCTTCGCCATCGCGCACGTGACCGCGCACCCGGCCAGCAGGCCGGCCGTGGAAGATGCCACTGTCGTGGTCGTCGACGGGAAAATCGCTTCGATCGGGAATCTGGCACCCGCCGAAATGCCGTTGATCGAGGGGCGCGGACTGCACCTTTATCCCAGCCTGATTGACCCGGACACCACGCTCGGCCTCATCGAGATCAGCTCGGTGCGGGCCACCCTGGACACTACCGAAACCGGCCTGATGAATCCAAACGCGCGGGCGGATATTGCCTTCAACCCGGATTCCCAGTTGTTGCCGGTGGCCCTTTCGGCGGGAATCCTGGCGGCCGGCGTGGGTCCCCGCGGTGGATTGATCAGCGGCCGCTCGGCCGCCATGCTGCTCGACGGCTGGACCCGCGAGGACATGGCGCTGCGCGCGCCGGCCGCGGTGTACGTGTCGTGGCCGAAAATGGGCATCAACCGCACGCCCGGGGCGAAGGCCGCGCAGGAGCAGGCTCAGTTCCGGAAGGACCGCCTGCTCGCAATCCGCGACGCCTTCGAGGATGCGCGCGCCTACGCCGTCCGCGACGCCGCGAAGGACGAGCGCGACGTGAAGTGGGAGGCGCTGGTTGACGCGGTGCAGCGCAAGATCCCGGTGGTCGTGCACGCGGACGGCGTTGACGAAATCCGCGCCGCCATGAAATTCGCGCGGGAGGAGAATTTGCGGCTGATACTTCTCGGCGGGCGCGACGCGTGGCGCATCGCCGGCGAGATCACGTGCCCGGTAATCTACACGCACATGGCCACTGTGCCACGCGACGACGAGCCCTACGACGTGGCCTATCGCGCGCCGGGAATTCTGGCCCGGGCCCGGGTCATGGTGGCGCTCTCTTGCGGCGGCGGCGCGGCCCACGTGCGCAACCTCCCGGATTTCGCGGGGCGCGCCGCGGCCTGGGGACTTCCCCGGCTGCAAGCGCTTCAGGCCATCACCATCGTGCCGGCACAATTACTGGGCGTCGCGGACCGTCTGGGCAGCCTGGAGTTGGGCAAGGACGCCACGTTCTTCCTGGCCGACGGGGATATTCTCGACACCCGCACGCACGTGCTGCGCGCCTGGATCGGCGGCCGCGAGATCGACTTGAAGGACCGTCAGAAAGTCCTCTGGGAAAAATATCGGAACCGACCGACGAGGTAGAGTCCGAGAAGGAGCAGCCAGGGCGCGTGCACCAGCAACGCCGCCATTCCCACCAGCGGGAGCAGCGTCAGCCGCGTCGCCATGCGGGCCAGCGGACGATCCGCGATCCAGGCGGCGGCCGGGGGGCTCCACTCGTAATACCACCACACGAAGGCGCGGCCCGGCGCGTGTCCCAGCAGGTACCGATCGCGAAAGACGCGCAGGGTGGCCACCGCGGGATGCAGCGCGCTTCCATAGGAGGCCGTTGCGATGAAGCAACCGGCCGCATTGCCGCCGCCGCCGTCGCCGCTGCTGCTCGTGCTGGTGCCGCCTGGGCTGGCGGTGGTGCCGCCTCCCGTCTCGGGCGCCGCGGTGGCGGCGTACAGGGCCTGAAAGCCCGCGATGTCGTCCGCGGTGAGTCCCCGCTTCAACTCGTTGGTGCCGATGGTGGCGAACATCACCGCGGAGTCGAGGGACGAGTGCCCCAGGTTCAGCCAGTGGCCCGCCTCGTGGACCGCCGTGGTTTGAATGTCGTAGGTGCCGTTTAAGTTGGTGGTGGACCACGCCAGCGAGCCGTTGAAAATCGTGTCTGCTTCGAGAATCTGGTTCGTTGTGGTGTTCACCGCGACGATGGTGACCGCCAGCGCGCCGCCCACCGTGGTGCCGCTGGCATCCCAGACCCAGTCGTTGTGCCCGTCCACGTCCGTGATGGCCAGGGTGTTCGCCACCGTGCGCGAGGTGGATCCGAAGCTGGTGAAGCGGAAATTGTCCCCGGTGGCCACCGCGTTCCAGGACGCGGTGGCCGCGTTGATGGCAGCCGAGAAGCCGCTCGGCGCGTCGGTGGTGCCGACGTTGAAGCCTACCGGCAGGCTCGAGGTGGGCCATCGCTCGCCAGTCACGAAGGCGCGGCTGGGGCGTGCATCCTCCCAGAAGGCCGCCACGAGCAGGACGAAGGCGAGGAGTTTGGCGGCCCTGCGGCGCATCACTGACCCCCCACTGCGCGCAGCAAATCGCGGAACTCGCCCCAGCGCAAGGCGCGCGCCGGAACGGACGTGCGCAGCAGCCGCCCGCGCCCGTCCACTCCGCTGACCCCCTGGCCGCTCACGTCGTACACGCGCTCCTCGGGCTCGCCGAAAGCGCCTCGCAGGCGGTAATAGCCGCGGTTGAAGCCCACGATGGGAACCTTGCCGGTCGTCATCAGGAGGCAAAGGTGGTCGCCCACGTTAAAGCGGGGCGCGCCTTCAACCACGATGCGGCGGTCGCCGGGCCCGTCGCCACCCAGCATGCGGAAAGTGACGGTGGCGCCGGCCTGGCCCTTGATGATCTCCTCGACGGCCAGCGTCACTTCGGTGTGGGGAACGCTGCCTTCGAGGACGTTTCGGGTGGCGGTCACGCGGCCCTTGACGATCAACCGCGCCTGCCCGACCTGCTGGTCAAGGGAAAGCTCGGGGACGGTCGTGGCCGCCGCTGGCCCGCACAACAGCACCATCAAAAGGATGACCACAGGTCGCACCCGATTTTTATAGCACAAACTGCAGCCTACGGAAAGTCGCGCTAGGGGGTGTTGACATTCGCGGCTCGTAGTGAGGACGTCAGGCTGGAGTCGAAGTCGCCGGTCCGCACAAGCGAGCACCG
>VGFD01000156.1 GCA_016868975.1 Armatimonadota bacterium
CGGTCGCCCTCTCCAAGCTCAATTTCTGGGGCTGGCAGGCCATCATCGTGGCGGACGCCCTGGCGCTCCTCAGCGGGTACACGGACGGCAAGGAGTACGCCGAGCCGGTGTGGAGCATCGACGTCGCCATCACCCTGGTCTGGGTGGCGTTCGCGGTCAACTTCTTCATGACGCTGGCGAAGCGGCGTGAGAAGCACCTCTACGTGGCCCTCTGGTTCTACATGTCGACGGTCATCACCATCGCGATCCTGCACGTCGTGAACAACCTGTGCGTGCCGGTCACCATGCTCAAGGGATATTCAGTCTATTCCGGCGTTCAGGACGCGCTCATCCAGTGGTGGTACGGGCACAACGCAGTGGGCTTCCTGCTCACCACGCCGTTTCTCGGGCTGATGTACTATTATCTTCCGAAAGCCGCGGAGCGTCCGGTGTATTCCTACCGCCTGTCGGTGATTCACTTCTGGTCGCTGATCTTTCTCTACATCTGGGCCGGCCCTCACCATCTGCTTTACACGGCGTTGCCGGACTGGGCGCAGACGCTGGGCATGGTTTTCTCACTGATGCTGATCGCGCCGTCGTGGGGCGGAATGATCAACGGTCTGATGACCCTTAAGGGATCCTGGGACAAAGTCCGTACCGATCCGATTCTCAAGTTTTTCGTCGTCGGCCTCTCGTTCTATGGGATGTCCACTTTCGAAGGCCCCATGATGTCCATCAAGAGCGTTTCCGCGGTCGGCCACTACACCGACTGGGTGGTGGGCCACGTGCACGGCGGCGCGCTGGGCTGGGTTGGATTCGTAACCTTCGCGATGCTCTACTGGATGGTTCCCCGCCTTTGGAAGACAGAGCTGTGGTCGGTGCGCCTCGCGACGGCGCATTTCTGGGTAGCGACGATTGGCATCGTGCTCTACATGACCGCAATGTGGATCGCCGGCGTAACCCAGGGATTGATGTGGCGCGCGGTGACCCCGGAGGGCACCCTGGCCTACACCTTCATTGAAACGGTCAAGGTTCTCAAGCCCTATTACGTCGTGCGCGCCCTGGGCGGCGCGCTCTACCTGGGCGGCGCGATCATGATGGGCTGGAACCTCCTGATGACGATGCGCAGCGGCCAGGTGCGCCCGGAGCTGATTCCCATCAAAGCGGACGAAACGCCCCAGGCGCACGAACGGACCGTCCAGCCGATTTCCGCGGAGGTGGTTTCCCAATGACGCACGATCTTCTGGAGAAAAAAAGCCTGCTGATGGCCGTGGTTTCCACCATCGTCATCCTGATCGGAGGGATCGTCGAGATCGTCCCGCTGTATGCGGTGAAGGCGCAGGTGCCGGCCATTGCCGGAGTCAAGCCCTACACGCCGCTGGAGGTGGAAGGGCGGGACATTTACCTCCGCGAGGGCTGCTACACCTGCCACAGCCAGATGGTGCGCCCGTTCCGCGACGAGGCCGAGCGCTACGGGCCGTATTCCAAGGCCGGCGAGTTCGTGTACGATCATCCCTTCCAGTGGGGCTCCAAGCGAACCGGCCCGGACCTTCACCGGGTAGGCGGAAAATATCCCAATTCCTGGCACTACATTCACATGCGCAATCCGCGCGACGTGTCGCCGGATTCCATCATGCCGAACTATCCCTGGCTGCTGAGCCGGGGTCTGGATACCTCGACCACCCAGAGAAAGTTGCGCGCCCTGCGCACGGTGGGCGTTCCCTATACCGATGAAGAAATTGCCGCCGCCGACCAGAGCCTGCGCAAGCAGGCTGACGAGATCGTGGCCAGCCTGAAATCCGCTCAAATCGCGGATGCCGAAGCGGATCGTGAGATCATCGCGCTTATCGCGTATTTGCAGCGGCTTGGCATGGACATCAACTGGCGGAATTCCGACGCCACCGCGCAACGATAAGGAGCTGACATGGATTCTCCGCAGTGGGTGGTACTGTCGAAAATCGTGGTGACCGTCGCCTTCTTCCTGACCTTCAGCGGCATCCTGGCGTGGGCGTGTGCTCGCGGCAACCGCGGGTTGGAAGAGCGGCGCTGGATGCCGCTTCGTGAGGAGGAGACTTGATCATGCCCGAGGTGAGAGAGCACGTCGTCGACGGAATCCAGGAGTATGACAATCCGCTCCCGCGCTGGTGGCTGTATGGCTTCTACTTCACCATCGCGATCGCGCTGGTCTATTCCGTGATATATCCCAGCCTGTGGTTCTGGGGTGGCACCTCCCACTGGACGTCCGCCGGGCAATTCGATCAGCAGATGGCAGCGGCACCGATCGCCGCTCCCAAGACGGCGCAAATCGATCCGGCAAAAGTCGTGGCTGACAGCCGCGACAAGGCCGTGGTTGCGGAAGGCCGCGCGATTTACGCGACCAACTGCGCCGTGTGCCATGGCGACAGGGCGGAGGGCAAGATCGGTCCCTGCCTGACGGATAGCAAGTGGCTCTACGGCAATACCGCCGAAGACATCGTCGTGACCATTCGAGATGGTCGTCCGCGCGGCATGCCGACCTGGAGAAAGACCATGTCGCCGGATAAGATTGAAAAGGTGTCCGCCTATGTGTACTCCCTGCGCTACAAGGGTCAGGCCAATGTCCCCGCGCGGGCGGCTGCCCGTTGATTGGCGCGGCCCGCGGAATCCGCGGCGCAAATCGCCGCCGCGGATTCCTCGGTCGCTGCCCATTCAGCCGAAGGTGCCTCGAAAATTGACAGTCCTGGTCAATCATCCTTCCGGCCACCCTCCCCCCGAGGCCACGGCGCCGCACCGAAAAGTGTATCCTCGCGCGGTGCGCGGCAACATCCGCACCATTCGCTGGTGGCTGACCGCCGCCTTGCAAGCCATCCTGTTCTTCGGTCCCTGGCTGACCTGGAAGGGGCGTCAGGCGGTGCTGTTCGACCTGGACACCCGTCACTTCTATTTCTTCGCGCTGAATTTCTGGCCGCAGGAAACCTATTTCTTGTTGATCATCCTGGTTTTCGCCGCGCTCTTGTTGTTCGCGTCCACCGCGGTGGCCGGTCGGGTATGGTGCGGCTACGCCTGTCCGCAGACCCTGCTCACCGAGTCGTTCATCCTGGTCGAGGGGTGGATCGAGGGCGAGCGCGCCCGCGCGATCAAGCTGGATCGCGAGCCATGGCATGCCCGCAAAATAGCCCTGAAGGCCCTCAAGTACGGGGTCTGGACGGTGATGGCGATCTGGCTGGGCATCACCTTCGTGGCTTATTTCACCCCGGGGAATCAACTGCTAGTCAGCTTGATGCTGGGCCAGGCAGCCGGCTCCACGGTGATGGCAATCGCTTTTTTTGCCGGTCTGGCTCTTTTTGACTTCGGCTTTTTCCGCGAGCAGTTCTGTCATTACCTGTGTCCCTACGCCCGCTTTCAGGGCTCGATGTTTGACTCGGATACGCTGCTGGTGGCTTTTGACCGCAAGCGCGGCGAGCCGCGCGGCAAGGTGGGCACGGGGAACGCCGGTGACTGCGTGGACTGCTCGCTGTGCGTCCAGGTCTGTCCGATGGGTGTGGACATCCGCGACGGCAACCAGCTGGAGTGCATCAATTGCACCGCGTGTCTTGACGCCTGCAACTCAGTGATGGACAGGATCGGAAAGCCGCGCGGGCTGGTCCACTACACCTCGCAGAACGCCGAGCAGGGCAAGAAGACGCACTTCCTGCGCCCGCGCGTGCTGGTGTACGCCACGCTGCTGCTCGCCCTGGCCGGCCTTTTCACTTACTTGATGGCCACCCGCAAGATGCTGGAAATGGCGGCCGTGCGCGGCGTCACCGGCGGCAACGTGTTCGCGGTCACCGCCGACGGCAGAATCTCCAATCTGTACAAGCTGAAAATCATCAACAAGGAAAATTCCGACCGCACGCTGCTCCTGTCACTGGACGGGTTTCCGGGCGCCGACCTGGTGACCGCCAAAAACCCGCTCGTCATACCGGCCGATACGGCGCAAGTTGTCTCGGTGCTGGTGGTGCACTCACCAAAGGGGCTACCGCCGGTGCAGCGTTTCAGAATTCGTGCCGAAGACGCTGATCAACCAGCGGTGCGCGGCGAGGCCGCAACCTCCTTTATCGGCCCGGGAATGTGAGGACGCCATGAAAAAGATGCAGCCCTGGCCGCTGGGCATTGCGGTGCTCTTCGTGCTCTTCGTCACTTTCCAGATCGGCCTGATCGCCACCGTCTCGCATGGCTTCGAGGGACCGGATGACGTGCAGTATTATCGCAACGGCCTGGAGTTCAGCCGACAGGTGGCGCAGCAGCGCCGTCAAGAAAGCCTTGGCTGGCGGGTCGAGACGAACGTGGGCGCAGTTGTGCCCGCGCACTTCGCGCTGGTGGTCACGGCGCGGGACGCGCGAGGCGGCACGCTGCCCGACGCGCGGGTGTCCGTTGAGGTCGGGCGGCCCGCCACCCGCCGCGACGACGCGCGCTACGGCCTCAAGCCGGTTGGCGAACATTTTTCCGTTCCCCTGACGCTCGCCCCGGGCGCGTGGGAACTCAAGCTGACGGTGCGCGCGGCCGGCGAAACCTGGATGCGCAAGATCCGCACCAGCGTGGAGCATAAGACGTGACTTGCGCGCACTGCGCTTTGCCGCTGCCTGCCCACCCCGTCGAAGCGCGCTTCTGCTGCGCCGCATGCGCGATGGTGTACCGGGTCATTTGTGAGGCTGGCTGCGAGTCTTACTACACCCGCCGAGACGCGGTTCCGCTGCGCGCGCCCCGGGAGCCGGAAGCGCAGGGCTACGCGTACTTTAATCGTCCGGATGCGGTCGCGCGCTACGTTTCCGACGACGGACAACTCTCCTTCCTGCTCGACGGACTGCACTGCGCGGCGTGCTGCTGGCTGGTCGAGCACGTCGTCTCGGAACTACCCGGGGTAGCCGAGGCGCGCGTGAACTTTGCCACCTCGCGGTTGCGTGTGCGCATGGAGACGCCACGCATGGGCGACGTGATGGCGCGCGTGGCCAGCATTGGTTATCGCGCCACTCCGTACGATCCGGCCACCCAGGAAGCCACTCGCTCGAAGGCATCCAATGAGATGCTGTTGCGGATGGCGGTGGCCGGCTTTTGCGCCGGAAACATCATGCTCATCGCGGCCGGCCTGTACGCCGGCTATTTCAGCGGCATGGAGGACGCCTACAAGTCCTTCTTCCACTGGATATGCCTGCTGCTTGCGCTTCCGGTCATGCTGTATTCGGCGCGCCCCTTCTTTCAGGGGGCCGTCAACGCGGCGCGCGCGCGGCGCATGACCATGGACGTTCCCATCACCATTGGCGTCTCGGCGACTTTTCTGTACAGCACCTGGGTTACGCTCAGCGGCCGCGGCGAGATTTATTTCGACACGGTCGCCAGCTTTATTTTCGTCCTCTTGATCGGGCGCCTGGTGGAGTTCGCCGCCCGCGGCCGGGTGGCTGGCACGGTGGAGCGCGTCCTGGCGCTGGGCGCCCGCACCGCCATCCGGGTGCGGGACGGCGCGCGCGAGGAAGTCGCCGTTGAGGAGCTCGTCCCTGGAGACGTGCTGGAAGTTCTGCCCGGTGGAAAGATCCCGGTGGACGGGGTCGTGCTGGGCGGGGCCGCATGGGTTGATGAATCAATGTTGACTGGCGAATCGGTGCCGGTGGAGAAGACTCCGGGGAACCGGGTGACCGGCGCCACGGTGAGCACCGACGGCGTCCTTACCATCCGCGCCGAGCGCACCGGCGCGCACACCGCCCTCGCCCAGATCTCCCGCATGGTGCTGGACTCGCAGGAGCGCCGCGCGCCCATGCATCGAGTCGCCGATCGCGCCGCGGCGATCTTCGTGGCGGTGACCATCGGTCTGGCGGCGCTCACCTTTCTGCTCTGGCTGGGCGCCGGCGCCGAGCGCGCCATGATGATCAGTGTCTCCGTGCTCATCATTACCTGCCCTTGCGCACTGGGACTCTCCACGCCCATGGCGGCGGCGGCCAACGCCGGACGGGCGGCGTCGCGCGGAATTCTCTTCCGTGGCGGTGACGTGATGGAGGCCTTGCACGGGGTGACCGAGGTGTTCGTTGACAAGACCGGGACGCTCACCGAGGGGCGCTTGTGCCTGCGCCGAACCCTGCTGGCCCCGGACTGGCGCGAGCGGGATGCGCTGCGATTGGCTGCATCCATTGAGCGGTTATCAACCCATCCCCTTGCCCGAGCCATCGTCGAGGCCGCCGGAGCCATTTCGATGACGCCGGTGGAAGCTCCTGAAAGCGTGGCCGGCCGCGGTGTGGCGGGCAGCGTGGAGGACCGCCGGGTGCTGCTCGGATCGCGCGCGTTCCTGGAACAACGGGGATGCGCGCTGGACCCGTCGCTTATCGCCCAGGCGGAGCGCTGTGAGCAGGACGGGCAGACGCTCGTCTGGATGGGCGTCGACGGGCGCGCCGCGGCGGTCTTTGCCCTCGCTGACCGGATCCGGCCGGAGGCCGCGTCGATCGTGGCCGAGTTGCGCGCCCGCGGCCTGCGCACCTTGCTGGTGAGCGGCGATCGGCCCGCGGTTGCGGCTGCGGTGGCGCGCACGGTGGGCCTCGAAGAGTGGCACGCGGAAATGCTGCCGGCCGACAAGCAGGCGCTCGTGCTGGCCCGCCAGCGAGCCGGCGCGCGGGTGGCGATGGTGGGCGACGGCATCAACGACGCGCCCGCCTTGACCGCGGCCACGGTCGGCATTGCGGTCTCCAACGGCTCGGACGTCTCGGTGGAGGCGGCGGACGTCGCGCTGCTGCGGCCCGGCCTGACGCCATTGCTTGAGGCGCTCACGGTCGCCAGCGGAATGGTCCGCACGGTGCGGGACAACATGACCATCTCGGTGCTCTACAACACGCTGGCCATCCCGTCGGCGATGCTCGGCTTCATCGCTCCGGTGGTGGCCGCGGTTGCCATGCCGCTGTCCTCGCTGCTGGTCATCGGGAATTCGCTTCGTGAGCCGCGCGCGCCGCGGCCTATCAGGAAAAAGCCGGTCAGGCCGCGGCTGCGCGTCGCGGAAGCGAGGCGCTGACATGGAAATGACCTACATCCTGTTGCCGCTCGCGCTCGTGCTCTCGGGTTTCGGCCTGGGATGCTTCGTGTGGGCGCTGCGTAACGGCCAGTTTGAGGACCTCGAGGGTCCCCGCTGGCGCGTCGTGTTCGAGGACGAGAAGGACACATGACGGCCGCCGATCTGGGCACCGTCTTCGTTCTCGGCCTGCTCGGCAGCACCCATTGCGTCGGCATGTGCGGCGCTTTCGTGGCTTGCGTATCCGGAGGAAAGGGCGGCTACCAGTTCGGCCGCCTCGCGACGTACGTCATTCTCGGAATGCTGCTCGGCGCCGCGGGAATGGGGGTCCGCGAAGCCTGGGAGAGCGGGGGCGGACGGGCCGTCCTGGTTCTCTGCGGAATTTTGATGGTCGGCATGGGACTGCGCCTCGCCGGTGCCCCGCTGCCTGCCCTTGGCGCACGATGGTCGGTGGGACCGCTGCGCATGGTGGGCGCCACCATGCGAGGCTTTCTGGCCAGCCGCTCCCGTTTTGCGCCGCTGGGCCTGGGGCTGCTCAGCGGCCTGCTTCCCTGCGGTCTGCTCTACGTGGCGCTGCTGCGGGCGGCGGCCACGGCCAGCGCGCTGGAGGGCGGCGCGGTGATGGCCGCGTTCTGGGCCGGCACGACGCCGGCGCTCCTGGGCGTGGGCATTCTCGGACCGTGGATGCGGGAGCGCGCGCCGCGTGCCTGGCCGCTGCTCGCCGGGCTCGCCGTGATTGCGGTGGGCGTGATCACCGCTAGCCACGGCCTCGCCGCTCCGCACGCGTGCTGCCAGTAGGGCCGGCAGGACCCGCTCTGCTGGCCTGGAAGGTGGATGTTCACCGAGCTAGGGAGGGTCCGATTTGCGACACCGGTTTGCCTGCCAGTTCAACCCGGTGCCGACCAAGCTCTACCCGCCGGTCGCATTGCCGGCGGATCCCAACGTGCCGTAGGTGCGCAACAACGCTTTGGGGGGTCCAGGGGGCGCCGAAGGCGACTCCCCCTGGGTCAGATCCACGAGGGGTCCAGGGGGCGCCGAAGGCGACTCCCCCTGGATCAGATCCACGAGGGGTCCAGGGGGCGCCGAAGGCGACTCCCGCTGGGTCAGATCCACGATCGCGGGTGCCGCGCTGGCAGCGGTTCTCCCGCTTCTGCTGCACGCAGGCCTGCCGCAGGGCAGCGACATGCTGGTCACGCTGCACAACGTGCAGGGATTTATCGTGGCGCTGCGCGACGGCGACTGGTTTCCGCGCTGGGTGGCGGACAGCAACGGCGGCCTGGGCGGCCCTGTGTTTATCTTGTATCCGCCGGTGTTCTATTACGGAGCGGCGCTCTCGAGCATGCTCGTCGGCTCGGTGGTGGCGGGCACCAAAATGTGGCTTATCCTGGCGACGCTGATGTCGGCCGTGACCGGGTATCTGCTGGCGCGCGACTGGCTCGGCGGCGGAATGCCAGCCGCGCTTGCGGCCGCCGCCTACGTCCTGCTGCCCTACCGCGCGCTGGATCTGTACCAGCGCGCCGCGCTCTCTGAATCGACCGCGTTTATTTTCATGCCGCTGATTCTCCTGTTCGCCGGGCGCTGTTTGCGGAGCGCAGGATGGGCTGCCTGGTGCGGCCTGGGGGCGGCCACCGCTGCGCTCGCCTGCACGCACCTGCCGAGCTTGATGATTTTCGGGCTGCTTTTCATTCCCTGGCTCGTGCACGAAGGATGGGGGCGGTGGGCCGCGCTTTGGCGCACTTGCGCCGCCATGCTGCTGGGATTCGGGATGGCCGCGCCGGTGCTGATGCCGGCCCTCGCCGAGCAGGCCTTCATCCATTCCGAGTGGCTGCGCGAGCGGCCCAACGGAGATTTCACCCTGAATTTCCTGTTCCGCGATCCACTGCTCCCAGTTCTTGGCATTCGTGATCCGGTGAAACCGCTGGTCATGGCCTCGGCGCACGCCCAGTTGCTGCTCAGTCTGCTGTGCGGCGCGCTGGCCTGGCAGTCGGACAAGCTGGTGCGGGTCCTGCTGGCCGGCGCGCTTCTTGCGTATCTCATGCAAACCGCGCTGGTCGAGCCGCTCTGGCGGGGAATACCGCACCTGGCCACCGTGCAGTTTCCCTGGCGCTTTCAGGCGCTCCAGGTGCTCATTGGGGCGCTGCTGGTGGGCTGTGCGGCACGCGTTCCGGCGCCACGCAGGGCGGTCGCCGCGGTGCTCGTGGTCGGTCTGTGCAACGTGGCGCTGGCGGCACGGTTTTCCATGTTGCGTCCGTTTTCGGTGACTGAGGCGGTGGCCACCTCGCCACGCGTTCGTTACTGGATCGAGCCGGTCTTTACGCCGGTGGCCTACGGACCCTATCGGGAATTGTGGTCGGGACGGGCGCGGCTGCCCCGGCCCGGCTGGGCGGACGGCGGCGGGGCGGTCAGCGTCGTGGCCCGGCGCACTTCGCACCGCGTCTTGCGCGTCAACAGTCCGGGCGGCGGCACGCTCAAGCTGGATCTCTTTTACTTTCCGGGCTGGACGGCCACCGTCGACGGCCGCTCAGTCCCGCTTGAAACCGTCCCCGGAGAAGGGCTTGCCGCGGTGAAAATTCCGCCCGGCGAGCATCTCGTGGAAATGCGTTTTCAAGACACCCGGCTGCGCGCCGCGGCCGGCTGGATTGGCCTGTTCGCCATGCTTGTCTTGCTCGGCGCGGGAAGGTATATCACGCGAGAAACCGGGCGCGTCTATCGCCCGGTGCGCTCAAGCAAGGTGGACACGTTGTCCTGATGGAGGAGCTTCCAGCGGCCGGTCGCGATCAGGGCCGCGGCCTGATTCCCTCGCCGCGGCCACAGGAACCATCGCGCGCCGGACCCTTCTACGACTTCCATCCAGCCCGGCGCCATCTGCTGCACGCGCCCGTATGCAAGGTACGTGGGCGTGTCGAACACGGTGTCCGCGCGCCCGTCGATAAAGGTCTGGAGTCGCTCGCCGGTGCGCGCGTGGAGATAGCCGCCCCAGTTGTAGAAGGCAAACATCCGCCCGTGGACGTCGTGTGCCTCGACGTAGTCGACGGCCGCGGCTGGAAATACGTCGCTCGACTGCTCCCAGTGGAATGCGCTGGCCGTGTGGGGCACCACCGTCACGCCGGCGGCGGCCAGGAGCAGGCAAAGCGCTGCAAAGGGCAGCCCCCGCGCGAACGCGGGGAGCAGTCGGTCGAGCAGGGGAGCCACGACGAGCGCTTCGGACATGGCGAAGAGGGGGATGAAGCGGCGGCTGCGCAGCGCCATGGCCAGCGTGAGCGCGGACAGTCCCAGCGCGGCGAGGCGGTCCACCGCGCGGACCAGGAAGGCCGCGCCGAGCGCGAATGCGATAAGCGCGATAGGCAGCAGAGGCGCGCGGATGCCGCCCGGATTGTGCGGCGGATGCCACTCCGCAATATTGCGAAACGGGGAGGTCGAGTCAAAAGCGTATTTAAGTGGATATCCAAACGCCCCAACGCCGGAGGGATTCACGCATGCCGCGATCACGCAGGCGACGCCGATGACGGCATAGCGCCGCCACTCTCCGCGCTCCCGATAAATTGCCGTGGAAAACATGATGGCCAGCGCCAGCAAACCGAAAAAGAATCCGCCGTGCA
>VGFD01000157.1 GCA_016868975.1 Armatimonadota bacterium
ACGGCGGTGGACATGCTGCGCTGGATGAAAGAAGCCACCGCGCCCATCACCCTGGCCGAGGATCGCCGCGAAGGCAAAATGCCGCGCGGCGTTTTCGTGGATCGAGAAATGCCGGAGTATCTGGAATCCTATATGGGGTTATTGGAGCGGGCACGCGAAGACAAGGAGCGCCTCGTTGCGGCCGGCCTGCCGGTGCCGTAAGTCAGGCCTCCGCCTGAGGAGGGGCCAGGGATTTTCCGCACTGGCGGCACCAGGTGTCGTCCTCCCAGTTGCGGGCGCGGCACTCTGCGCAGGAAATCCGCTCATTGATCTGGGCCACCGCGTAGCCGCAGCGCGCGCAGTGCTTGTCGTCGAGGTCGAGCAGGTAGGCGCACTCCGGGCACGACACGCGTCCCCGCAGCACCACGAATTGCGCGGTGGTCGCCTTGCGCTGCACGTAGCGCGCCATGGCGCCGAGCAGGAAAAACGACAGGAAGACCAGCGCCCAGGGGAGCAGCGCGAATATCCAGCGCAGATCGGCGCGGGCGAGGCCAATTTCGCTGGCCAGGGCGGCGCCCAGCAGCAAGTTAAACGCGATGGAGGCAACGAGCGCGATTGGCATGGTCTGGGCTGCGTTCCACGCGCCGTTGGGGGTTTCCCCCCGTGACGCCGCTGCAGGTCGGGGACGAGATTCGCGGGCACCGCGTCACGCGCGTGGCGGCGTCCTCCGAGGCGCACGCTCTGTACGTGGCCGACGGCGTGGTCATCCAGGCGATTGCGGTGGACGACGAGGCGCCGTGTGACGAGGTGGGCGCGGGCCTGCTCGCCTGCCAGCATTCCGCGCTGCTCGAAGTGCTGCAATCGTTCCGCGAGGGTGACGCATTCTTCATCGTGTTTGCGGCGCCGGGTGGAGAGTCGCTCGGCGAGCGGGTGGCGCGCGCGCGGGCAAGGGAGGACGAGATGCTGGCCTGGGCGCCGGTCTGGTGCGACGGCCTGGCGTATTTGCACGGACGGCAGCCGCCGGAGACGGTGCGTGAATTTACTCCCGAGGCCGTGTGGATGCTGGAGGACGGTCCGCGCCTGCTCGAAATTGGCCAGCGCGCGCGCCTCCACCGGCGCTCGCGCGCCTACAAGACAGCCGATCCCCGCGTGGACGTGTACGGGCTGGGCGCGCTGATTTATTTTTCGCTGACCAGCGTGATGCCGCCCAGCGCGCGCCAGCGTCTGTTTGACGCCGACACCGGGGGGCTTGC
The DNA here is from genome assembly GCA_016868975.1 of Armatimonadota bacterium. Classification (GTDB taxonomy): domain Bacteria; phylum Vulcanimicrobiota; class Xenobia; order RGZZ01; family RGZZ01; genus VGFD01. The sequence goes on from VGFD01000157.1 coordinate 1,233, forward strand.
GCTGGCCCCGCTGCACCGCTTGAACTCCGACGTAAGCGTCCGCACCGAGATGGCGGTGGAGACCATGCTGGAGCTGGAGCCCAAGCGGCGTCCGGCCGACGTGGAGGCGGCGCGGCGCCTGCTGGAGATGGGCGTGGAGACGAACGTGCTGCCGGAAAGCGGGATCACCGATCGCATCCGGCCGGAGGAAATCCCCGAGGCGGTACGCGAGGAAATGGCGCGGGCGCGCGAGGCGCTGGCAGCAAGCCCGGAGCCGGAGCTCGTCCCGGCCCGCGGGGTGCAATCCCCCCGCACGCAATTTCCGGGGATGCGCGGCGCTGCCCCCGCCGAAGTATCCGTGCTGCAACCCGCCTCCGCGAAGGTGCTGCGCGGCGCCGCACCCGCCGCGCGGCGCCGCGACCGTCCCATCTCCTACGCGCTGCCGGCCGTGCTGCTCATCGCGGTGCTGGTGTCCGGCGCGGCCTGGGTGGTCCGCCTGCTCTACCTCGCGGAGGATGAGGTGCGCGTGCGGCGCGTCCCCTACGTGGCGCACGCGCGGCACCATCGGCACGGCTACGCGGCGCACGACACGAAGGCCCGGGCGGACGTCGACGAGCCGCCCGAGCCCGCGCTCATCGGCGAGGACAATTCGCACCTGCTGGTCGTGGACGGCGGCACCTTCCGCATGGGTGACGGCGACGCGCAGCGCCTGAGCGGGCCGCAGCGCTCCGTCCGCCTGGAGCGCTTCTACGTGGCGCGCACCGAGGTGACGCACCGCCAGTACGAGGTTTTCGTGCGGGCCTCCGGCTACGTCCCCGAAGGCCCCTGGCTGCAATACCGCGACGAGGACCACCTCGACAAGCCGGTCGTGGGCGTGACCTGGACCGACGCGCTGCGCTACTGCACCCACTACGGCGGCCGCCTGCCCACCGAGGAAGAGTGGGAGAAGGCGGCGCGCGGCACCGGCACGCGCGGCTGGCCCTGGGGAGACGCGCCGGGCAAGGCGCTCGCGGTGACGCTGGACGCCGACGAAGCCGGCGCCGCGCCGGTCGGATCGCGCCCGGGCGGCGCCAGTCCGTACGGCGCGGTGGACATGGCGGGCAACGTGTGGGAGTGGACGGCGGATTCGTTCGCGCCCTACCCGGCCAGCAAAGCCACTTCGCGCCTGTTCGGCCGCGGCTTCAAGGTCCTGCGTGGCGGCGCCTGGGATTTCCCCATGGAGGACGCGCGCGTGTTCGAGCGCATGCCGATGTCCCCCGACCTGTGGGGGGCCGATATCGGCTTCCGTATGGTGCGCGATCCCCGGTAACATCCCGGCAATGGACGGCCGCGCGGGATTCCCTTAAAATAGCCACTCGGAGGATCCCGCGTGCTCGCCACCGCCACCGCCCGTCTCGAGCCCGACCACCGCGCGACGCGGCCGATCCGATGGAACCAGGCGCCCCGTCACGAGGCGCCGGGACCGGAGGACGGCGCCGTCCTGGTTTCGCTTTACCTGCAAGACCCCGAGGCGGACAAGGCTATCGGGCCGCAGGAGATCGCGGTGCCCTCGGATCTGGTGCAGGTGCGCGGGGATCGCATTGAAGGCCCGCATTTCTCCACCGTCAATTCCCGCGCGCCGCGCACGCTCGCGGCGGATGAAGACGGCAACCTGATTTTTGATCCGCACACCCCGGAGTTTGACATGGTGAGCGCGCACGTGCACGCCGAGCAGACGGTGGCCTTGTTTGAGGATCTCCTGGGGATGGACATCCGCTGGAAATTTGGGGATCCGCGCCGCGAGCGCGTCGCCATCCGCGCGGACGCGCGGCACGAGGAAGGTTCCCACGCGCAGCTCGAGAACAAGCGCATGGTGCTCGACTACTACCGTTCCAACGAGCTGGGCCGCGAGGTGCGCGCCGCCGAGTCCGCGGAGATTGTGTCGCACGAGACGGGACATTTCATTCTGCACGCGCTGCGGCCGATACTGCACGACACGGACGCGGAGACCAATGCGTTTCACGAAGCCTTCGGCGACATCGCCGCAATGCTTTACTCGCTGCAGTTTGACGCCAACGTCGTTCGAATGGCCAATGAAACCAGGGGCGACTGGAGCCGCAACAACATCATCTCAAAATTTGGTGAGGAAGACGGCAAGGCTACTCAGAAAAAGCACTATCCCGACGGGCACACGCGCCACGATCTGCGCAGCGCGATCAACGACTTTGGATACCAGCCGCCCCACGAGACTCCGGAGTCGACCACGGCTTTCAGCAACACCGTGGTAAGCCCGGAAGTGCACGATTTCTCGCGGATATTTTCCGGCGCGTTTTACGACGTGCTCACCGCGCTGGCCGATCGGGAAGTGCAGCGCGGCGCCTGCCTTGTCGACGCAATCTGCACGGCGCGCGATCGATTGTCCGAGATCTGGGCGGAAACCATCAAGGCGCTGCCCGGCTATTACATCCGCTTTGCCACCGTGGCGCAGCGGATGGTGGACGCCGACCGCGACCTGGGCGGCGGGGAAGTGCGCATGCTCAAGCGGATATTTGCCGACCGCGGAATTGCTACGCAGTAAGCTCTTCGTCCGCCGCGGCGGTACCGGTGCGCGTGTCGATGAGCGTGATGCCGCCGAGCGTAAGCGCAATTCCGGCGATTTGCATCGGCCCCGGATATTCGTGCAGGACGAGGGCGCCGAGCAGCGAGGCGAAAATCACCACTGAGAGATTCATCGTGCTGGCGTGCGCGGTCTTGTAAATGGCATAGCCTCGCGTCATGTAGAACTGGCCGAGCGAGGCGAGTACCGCGACCATCACGAGACTGAGCCATTGCAGGCCGTCCGGCGCGACCCATTTGGAGGCGGCCAGCGGCGCGCACAGCAGGGTGCCGACCCAGCCGAACATCCCCACGATGGTGGGGGTGGAGCAAATGCCGGTCAGGTGGCGCACCGCGGTGTAGGCAAGCCCGGCAAACGCTCCGCTGATGAGCGCGTACACCGTGCCGGCCGCAAAGGCGGGTGGGAGCCGGCCCTCCAGCAGCGCCGCCGGCTGCACGACCAGGGCCACGCCTGCAAAAGCGACGCTGAACGCCCCGACCATTCGGGCAGTAAGCGGCTCCTTGAGAAATGCGGCCGCGAAAAGCGCGGCGAAAATTGGCGAGGTGTAGCAGAGCAGGGCAGCGTTCGAGAGATCGATGAGCGCCACGGCGCGAAAATAGCAGATCAGCGCCGCGCTGCCCAGCAGCCCGCGGATCACGAGCATGGGAAGCACTTTGCGGAATTGTCCGCCCAGGCGGCGCGCGTCGGCCACCATGAAAGGCGTCAGCGCAAGGGCCGGAAACAGGCTGCGGAGAAAGGCAACCTGGTCTGAGGAAATCGCTGCATCGCCGGTGGACAGGCCGCGCACGACGATGGCCATGCACGCAAAGAAGAACGACGACAGGTGGATGAGCAACTACTGATTGCCCAGGGGATACACCAGGCTGATTTCATCCACCAGCACCGTGGCGGGCTGAGAGGCAGCGTAGAATACCGCCTCCGCCACGTCCGACTGAGTCAGCATGCGCCCGCGGTTGAAGTCGTTGGGAAAGCGATCCCACAGCGGTGAGTCGACGCCGCCGGGATAGAGGACCGTGACGCGAATTCCGTGTCCGCGCACCTCTTCCAGGAGGGCCCGGGAAAACTGCGCAACGGCCGCCTTGGACGCCGAGTACGCCGCCCATCCCGGAAAACCGACGCGAGCGGCCACCGAGGCGATGTTGATGACGTGCCCGCTTCCCTGGGCCAGCATGCTGTGCAGCACGGAGCGGGTGAATAAAAAGACGCCGCGCACGTTCACGTCAAAAATGCGATCCCAGTCCTCGACGGGGAAGTCGGCCACGTTTCCCACCGCCACGACGCCGGCGTTATTCACCAGCAGGTCGATGGCGCCGTGTTCTTCAAGGGCGTGGGCGGCCGCGCGCTCCACTTCATCCTGGCGGGTGACGTCGGCCACGACGTGTGATGCGACGCCGCCGTCCACGCGGATCTGGGCTTCCACCGCCTCGAGGGCGCGGGCGTCCCGGCCCACCAGCACGAGTTCGGCGCCGGCGCTGGCAAGGCGGCGCGCGGTTGCCGCGCCGATGCCGCCGCCGGCGCCGGTCACGATGGCGCATTTCCCCTTCATCGGTTTTCTCCAAAGTATTCGAAAGCGTTCTTTTCGGTTTCCTCGACGCGCAAGCGTGCCAGGGGCAGGTGCGGCGCGATCAGGTCCCAGAAGATGCGCGCCAGGTTCTCGCCGGATGAGATCACCCCGGCGTACTCCGGAAAATCCGCGTTGAAATCGTAGTGGTCGAAGCGCTCGACGATTTCCCGGCGCAGGATTTCATCCATCAACGGCAGATTGGCGGAGAAGCCGGTTTTCGGGTCCACCTCCCCGGCCACAAGCACTTCAAGGGTGTACTGGTGCCCGTGCCCGTTGGGATTGTTGCACTTGCCGTAGATCGCGCGGTTTTCGGCGTCGCTGAGGGCGTGGTTATGCAACCGGTGGCCCATCGAGAAAGACACCCGACGGCCGAAGTAGATCATTCGCCGAGGTATTCCACAAACAGGGTGGGATCTTCGTAGAGGCGGATGCGGTGCAGGCGGCAGCCTTCGAGGCGTCCCTCGAGGTGCCGCCAGATGTCGATGGCGATGTTCTCGCTGGTGGGGATCGTCTTCGCGAACTCGGGCACGTCCAGGTTCAAATTCTTGTGGTCGTAGCGCTCCATGATGACCGCGTCGAGCAGGACCGACAATTTCTTCAAGTCGATGACCATGCCGGTGGCCGGGTCGACATCCCCGATGACGGAAACCTCGCACAGGTAATTATGGCCGTGTCCGTTGGGATGGTTGCACTTGCCGAATATCCGCCGATTCTCCTCGTCGGAGAATTCCGGGTTGTGATAGCGGTGCGACGCGCAGAAATGAACCTTGCGTGTGAGGACGACGCTCATGGCGGCCCGTTGTTCGCGTCCTCACAGGAGGCCCCCTTCAATGGAGCGAACCGGCCGCGCATGCCAACGTTCGTCGCGGAATCCGTTGACCTGGGGGGGACCTGGTCGTTTCGCGCGGGCGACATCGAAGGGCCCGAGGACTGGCTGCCCATGGAAATCCCCGCGAACTGGCACCTGGCGGGCCTGCCCGATCACCAGGGCGTGGTCTGGTTCCAGCGCACGTTCTATCGCCCGCGCAACGAGTCCGTCCAGGCGTGGTGGCTGCGCTTCGAGGGGGTAGACTATTTCGCCGACGTGTGGCTCAACGGGCACCACCTGGGGCGCCACGAGGGGTACTTCCAGCCGTTCGAGTTCGAGGTCTCGTCGCTCTTGGAGGACGAGAACCTCCTGCGCGTGCGGGTCGACTCGCCCTGGGAGGATCCGTCCACGGTCTGGCCCCAGCACAAGAATCTGGTGAAGGGCGTGCTCAACCACCACGACTGTCGGCCCGGCGCCAACGATCCCCGCTGTGGCCAGGACGGCAACACCGGCGGCATCTGGAACCGCGTGGGCCTGTACGCGGCCGCGCGCCAGCGGGTGCGCCGGGTGGCCGCCTCCTCGCGGCCGGTGGCGGACGGCGCGGCCGTGCTGCTGCGCTGCGACGTGGAGAGCCTGGAGGCTCCCCCGTGCCAACGCCTCCTGCGGGTCGAACTGCTCGATCCGGACGGCGTCTCAGTCGCGAAGCGCGAGCGCGCGGTGACCGTGGGCGGGGGCGTCTCGGAACACGTCTTCGTGATCACGCTGGAGTCGTACCGCGCCTGGGAAACCTGGGATCGCGGCGGTCCCGCGCTGTACCGTTATCGGGTGGTCCTCGAGCGCCTGGGGATCGAGCAGGACCGGGTCGAGGGCCGCTTCGGCATCCGAGAGGTCACCGTGGACGCCGAGTGGCGCTGGAAAATGAACGGGCGTCCGTTTTTTCCGCGCGGCACCAATATTATTCCGACGCAGTGGCTGTCCGGCTACACGCCGCGCGACATCGAGCGCGACGTGGAGCTGCTCCGCGAGGCGAACGTCAACTGCGTGCGCGTCCACGCCCACGTCACCCGCCAGGAATTCTACGCCGCGTGCGACGAGGCGGGGATCATGGTGTGGCAGGATTTTCCCCTGCAGTGGGGCTACGCGGAAACCGACGACTTTCGGGAGCGGGCCACCGCGCAGATCCGCGACATGGCCCGCATCCTGTACAACCACCCGAGCATTGTCGTGTGGTGCTGCCACAATGAGCCGACGCACAACCGCCACACGCTGGATCCCCTGCTGGAGGCGGCGGTGCGCGAGGCGGACTCCAGCCGCGTCGTCGTGTCGGCCAGCGACTTCAAACAGCACCCCTATCCCGGCTGGTATTACGGGCACGTGGAGCAATATCGCGGCCTGCCCGCCGCTCCGTTTATCAGCGAGTATGGCGCGCAGGCCCTGCCCGGGGCGGACGCCGTCCGCGAGATGGTGGGCGAGGAGAACGCCTGGCCGGCGTCGCCCGCGGAGTGGGAGCGCTGGGCCTACCACGATTTTCAGTTCGACCAGACGTTTCGGGTGGCCGGCGTTCTTCGCGGCGAAAACCTGGAGGAATTCGTGGCGGCCAGCCAGGCGTACCAGTATCGGCTTATCAAGATGGCCACCGAGATCTATCGCAGTCGGAAGTATGATCCGATCAGCGGCGTTTTTCAGTTCATGTTCGTGGATTGCTGGCCGTCCATCACGTGGTCGGTGCTCGATCACGCGCGGCGTCCCAAGAAAGGCTTCGAGGCCCTGAAGCTGGCCTTCCAGCCGGTGCTGGTGTCGCTGCTGGCCGGGCAGGGGCTGGACCGCGGCACGCTGGAAACCGGGTCGCTGTGGAGCGTGCTCACCCTGTGCGCGCCGGTGGTGGTCAACGACCTGCTGCAGGCATTTCCGGAGACGCGCCTGGAGATTTCCATGCAGAAGGGGAATGACCGCTGGATTTTGCACGAGTTATTGCTGGACGTGCCCGCGGATGCGGTAGTGGTTCCGGTGAGGCCCATGGAGCTGCTGGAGGCTCCCGACCGCGACGGCTGGCGCGAGGCGTGGCGGCCGGTGCTGAAGACGTTCAGCGAGCTGGGGCCCGGCCGCTACCAGGTGCACCTGGCCCTGCAGGACCGCGAGGGCCGGCTGCTCTCCCACAATCACGAGGAAGTGACGCTGGTCGAGCCGATCGTGCCGTCCCCCTTCCAGTTGTAGGGGTTGTGTATTATATTTAGCGCGTTGGAGGATCAGCGAACGTGGGGGATCGGGTTCTTATTCCGCTGGCTTCCCACGACTTCGACGTGACCGAGGTCGTGGTGCCCTGGGACGCGCTGCGCAAGGCAGGCGCCGAAGTGGTGTTCGCCACCGAGGACGGGCAGCCCGGGCAGTGCGATCAGCGGCTGCTCACCAGCGTCATTTTCGGCCAGCTCGGGGCGCGCCCGGAAAACGTGGCGCTCTACCGTGAGCTGGAGCTCGATCCGGCGTTTCTCAAGCCGCTGCGCTGGGCAGACCTGCGCATGCTGGACTATCGCTGTTTGATCCTGCACGGCGGGCACGCGCCGCGCATCCGACAATTCCTGGAATCCGCTGTTCTTCAGGAGAAGGTGCGCCAGTTCTGGGCGCTGGAGCGCCCGCTCGGCGCCATCTGCCATGGGAATTTGCTCCTGGCCCGCACGGTCGATCTGCGCACCGAGAAATCCATTATCGCGGGGCGTCGCATGACCTGCCTGACGCGGATGATGGAGCGTTCCGCGTACTGGCTCACGGCCTGGAAGCTGGGCCGCTATTATCGTCCCTACGACGAGTGGTGCGAGGACGAGGTGCGGCGCGCGCTGGGCCCGGGCAAATTTGAGAGCGGTCCGTTGATTCCCTCGTACGACAATCCGTTTGTCGTGGAGGATGGCAACCTGATCACCGGGCGCTGGCCCGGCGACGCCAGGGCTGCGGTTGTCAAGCACCTACCAGCCAAAATCTCCGGATGCGTCGACACGGGTCTTGGCAGGTGTTTGATCAGCGGCGCGGATCAGGCATCTGGCGCACGTTAGGAACGGCGATGGGGGGGTAGGTGTAACCGCGGAGGGCTCAGGCGACAGTTGCGGTAATGGCCCGAGCCAGCACATCCACGAGGTCCTGACGCCGTCGCCGGTCTGTCTTGAAGGAAGCGGCGATTCGGCGGCAGAGATGCGCATACAGTTGGTTTGAGAGCGCGGATGGAAGGTCTGCGAGCGCCTCTCCCGCGGCCTGCGACCAAAAGCGGAAGTCGACCTCATATTCGGCGCCCAGGGCGAGATCGAGAAACGCTTGAGGACGCAACGGTCGCTCCGTTTCGCGTCGGACTTCGTCGGCCTTGCGCTGCAACGGTCTCAAGGTCAGATCGCGAAGTCGGATTCGTTGTTCGGGCAGATGCTGCGAGGTGTGCTCGATTTCGAGTTGAGTATCGAGATTGCGAATAATGCCGCCGAGATACCGGGCGGCGTCGACACCGTGGGGCAATGTTCCGAGGTCCTGCTTGCTGCGAAAGACGGCCAGGCCGCGAACGATGGCCTCCCGAGAATAATAGGCCAGCGTAATTGCATGCCGACCCTCGGCGTCCGGAATTCCCAGTTCCGCAAGGCCTTTGGTCAGGAGCTTGAGGCGAACAGGATCGCGGCGCGCTTCTCGAGTGAGGCGTGCCTGTTCTTGCCGTCGCTGAAGTTCGCGGATCCAGGCCCGTGCCTCGTCAATTTGGGCTGGCGTGGGTTGCGCACGGAGATATGCTTCGGCCGGCGTCTTGCCATGCAACCGCTTGCGTGGCTTGCCGTTGCGTCCTCTGGTCCATGCACCAAAGATGAGGCGTAGGGCGGAGCGTGCCATTTCTCGAGGGCTGCTTCCCATGATCTGCAGGGGTGGCATTTCTTGCTGGAACAGGCCGAAGTTGCCCTCCAAAGGTGCCTTGGCCTGGCCTCGACCAAGCGTGGCGCGCAGCAAGACCGCGTCCTTCACCGCCGCCTGCGCACCAGTTGAATGGTTGCAGTTTTTGTTGTCAAGGGTGACTGCGAGTGGTGCCCGGCCGGTGGTTGTTAGCGCGGCCTCGAAGGCGCGTCGGAGCGCCTCCTCGTTTTCGCAATCCGCCACATCGAAGCCAACAAGAGCATTACTTGCCGAGTCGAGCAGCGACTCGGTGGTGAAAACAAAAGTCTGCGTATCCCAGCGTACGGCGATGCTCGTGCCGTCACCGAGCCACTGGAAACCAGGAAAAAGAATGCGAAAAGTACCGCTGCTCCAGGGCGCCTCGACCGGGGTCCTCACACGACGCGAACGCAGGCGGGCGGCCTGGAGAAAGT
>VGFD01000158.1 GCA_016868975.1 Armatimonadota bacterium
GAGCGGCTTGACAGCCTGTCGGACCTGATGTCGTTCGGAATGGCGCCGGTGATGTTCGCGCTCTCCACCCCGCGCGGCTGGCCGGCCGGCACGCTGTTCGTGGCCGGGCTGTTCATCGTGTGCGGCGCGGTCCGCCTGGCTCGCTACGACCCGACCGAGCAGAAGCACATGTTCAAGGGCATGCCGATCCCGATGGCGGGTCTGTTGCTGGCCTCGTTTTCACTGACCTGCTGGCCGTTGCCCTGGTTCGACCTCGCGCCGGGCATCCTGGGCCTGCTGATGATCAGCGACATCCCGTTCCGCAAGGTGTCGTTCAGAGGATTTGATGCGCTATTGCCGGTTTGTCTGGGCATCTGCGGCGTGATGATCATGATTTTGTTCCAGGATCTCGCGTTTGCGACGCTGGCCTTCACGCTGACCTACCTGGTGCTTAACCTGATGGCCGCCGTGGCCCGCGACTTCCGCGCCCGCTACATCGCGATCCTGGCCCGCTCCGCCGCGAAATAGGTGCAGTTCCGGCCTTATGCCGGGCACGAGCGCGATGGGGACGCCGTTCTCGGAATCTGGAACGCCGCCTTTGGGGATGCTTTTCCCATGGACGCGCGGCTCTGGCGGCAAAATGTGGACGATGATCCGCATTATGATCCCAGCGGGATTTTCATCGCTGAGGGTGGATTTGCCAGCGCGCGCGTGTGCCGCATTCCGCTCGGGGCGGACGGCCTGAAGGAAGGTCAGGGATGGATCGGCGCGCTGGCCGTTCACCCCGACCACCAGCGCAAGGGCGTGGGATCGAGGCTGCTGGGCGCCGCCGAAAAGTGGCTGCGCGAAAAGGGCGTTACGCGCATCTCGCTGGGCGGAGAGCCCGGCCATTTCTTCCCGGGGATTCCGCGGGAGCGAGCCGACGCGCAAGCGTTTTTTGCCGCGCACGGATTTACCGCGTCAGGCGACCTGGCGCACGATCTGCGGGGAGACATTCGCGGCTACCAGCGGCTCCGCCGCGCCGAGCGCGCCATCGCGCAAAACCGCTCATTTCATTTGCAGCGCTGTGGCGGGCTGCAATTGCCCGCGTTGATCACGTTCCTGGAGCAGAATTTCCCGGGCCGCTGGCTCTATGAAACCCAGCTGCGCCTGCAGCGCGAGCGCTCTCCGCAGGACATCATGCTCCTCACCATCGGCAGCCGCGTGGTCGGCTTCGCGCACACCTACCACAAGGGCAGCGCGCACCTGGGCCCGAGCACTTACTGGCGGAAACTGTTGGGCCCGCAGTACGGCGGATTGGGCCCCATGGGGCTCAGCAAGGACGTGCGCGGCCTGGGCCTCGGACTGGCGCTGCTGTCGTTTTCGGTGGAAACGCTGCAGGCCGCCGGCGTGCAAAAGATGGCGGTGGATTGGACCACCCTGACTGATTTCTACGGCGCCGCGGGGTTTGAGTCGTGGAAGCAGTACCGGGCCTGGGGCAAGAGCCTCTAGAGCCCTCGCCTCCAGGGACTTCGGTCTAGAGCTTAAACCAGCTTAAACCATCCGCACCACCATCAGCGAGAAATCGTCGTTGAGCTTCTTGCGGCAGTGGCGGATGACCGCGTTGGTGATGCGGTTGGCCAGCACTTGCGCGGGCAGGTGCGCGCCGTTGGCCACCATTTCTTGCAGGCGGTCGAGGCCGAACTGGCTCGCTTCGCCCATGGGACGCGCCTCGGTGACGCCGTCCGTGTAGATGATCAGCAGATCGCCGCGCGCGATGTCCACCGTCCGCTGCCGGTAGGCGTAGTCGCGGCTCACGCCCACCAGGATGTCGCGGGGCTTGAGCAGGCTGCACTTTTTTTCCGCCGCGCGCCACAGGAGGGGCGGCTCGTGGCCCGCCGAGCCGTAGCGCAGGCGGCCCTTCGCGAGGTCCACCTCGGCGCAGAACAACGTGATAAACATGTCGCTCTCGGTTTCCGGCACGATGATGCGGTTGAGCATGCTCAGCACGCGGCTGGGTGGATATCTTGCCGCGATATAAGATTTGAGAATATACTTCGCCCGTGCCGCATACATGGCCGCGCGCGGGCCCTTCCCCGCCACGTCGGCCATGCAGAACACCGCGCGGTCGTCGCCGTCGAAAACCACGTCGTAGTAATCGCCGGACAATTCCAGCGAGGAAATGAATTTGTGCCCGACCTCCAGGCGCGGGTGGTGAAAGGTCTCCTGGGGCAGCAGCATGTTGCGCAGCATCTCGGAAACCTTGTGCTTTTCCTGGTACAGGCTGGCATTTTCGATGGCCACCGCGGCCTGCGAGGAGAGGGTGGTGAGCAGGCTGATCTCGGCGAGCTCGTGATAGTGGATTTTTCGATAATAGACGTTGATCAGTCCGACGATGCGTCCGCGCGCCGACATGGGAACCGAGAGGATGGTGCGCAGTCCGTCGCGCCGCACCGACTCCGGAAATTTTCGCGAGCCGGCGCCTTCCTCGTCGATCAAGATCATGGGTCGCCCGGTCTTGGCGGCCACGCCCGCGATCCCGCGCCCCAGGCGGATGGTGCGCGCCTCGTGCTGAGGACCGAGCCCGACCGCCGTCTTCACGGTAAGCTGGCGGCGGACCGGGTCGAGCAGCATGATGGCGCACGCGTCCGCGTTCATCACCTGGTGGACGTTGTCGCGGATGGCCTCCAGCACGCGGTCCACTTGCAGCGTGGACGTGATGGTCTTGCCAATCTCAAAAAGCGCGGCCAGCTCGTGCATCTTGTTTTTTACGATGTCGTGCAGCCGCGCGTTTTCCAAGGCCGCCGCGGCCTGGTTGGCGAACGAGCGGATCAGGCGGATTTCCGCCGCGCTGAAATGACGGCCCGGCTGCGCGAAAAGATTGAGCACGCCCACGATCTTGCGCCGCGCGATAAGCGGCACGGCCAGCACGCCGCCCAGCCCGCTTCGGGCAAGGGCGTCCCCAACTCGGTCGTGTGCGGCGATCTCATCGGTATCCCGAGGGCGGTCCTCATCCGCCTGGATGTAGAACGTGGCGGGCCGCTTGCGCACGGCCGCCAGTGACGCGATCAGATTTTGCAGGTCCTCCCCGGCGAGCGGCCCGGGGACGTCCCGCGAGCCCTGCAAGCGCAGACCGTTCCCGCTCATCTGCACCATCAGCGCGCACGACGGGTTGCCCAGCAGCTCGCACGCCTTGTCGATTACGAGGCCCAGCACGCGCGGCAAGGAGAGCGTGCCGGTCACGCCGGTGGACACCTGGTGCAGCGCCTTGAGCTGCTCGAAGTTTTCCTCGAGCTGCCCCATCAGGCGCGCCTTCTGCACCGCGGTGGCAATCTGGATGGACAAGGTCATCACCATGCGGACTTGCGACGCGTCAAAATAGCGCGTGATCTTGGAGTCGTCCAGGACGATCAGGCCGAGGAGCGTCTCCTTCGCCAGCAGGGGCACCAGCAGGCACGCATTGGTCGGCAGGAGCGTGAACAACCGCGACAGCGCGGGGCAGTTGGTGGGCGGGGAGGTCAGGTAGAGCTGGCGCCCGTTGGACAGACTTTCCCAGATCTCCGGCGAAAACTGGGCCGGCGTGAAGCGGTAATAGGCAAAGAACGTCTCCTGCTCGGTTGACAGCCCAGCGGATCGCGCCAGACGGAAGCCCGAGCGGCGGTTGTTGGTGAGGAAGATCAGGCATCGGTCGGCTTCGGTAATGCGCAGCAACTGGTAGGTGCTGATGTCGAGCACGTCGTCCAGCGACGGGGACAGCGCAATGGCGCGGGCGGCCTTGTACAACGCGGTGGCCTCGCGGGCGCGCTGGCTCTCGAACTCAAAGATCTGCGCGTTCTCGATGGCCAGGGCCGCCTGCCGCGCGAAGGTGGAGAGCAGTCCCACCTCCTCGTCGGAGAACTCGCGGCGGTCGGTCGAGTAGATGTTGAGCTGGCCTTTCACCTCGTCCTTGATGATGAGCGGCACGCCCAGGAAAGCGCCCACCTCCATGCGCCGCGCCGGCTGGCTCACGTTTGCCGTGGACAGCGAGACCCGCAATTCATTTTCTGCGCCCCAGCCCACCAGGCTCTCCCGCACCTGGACCTTGCCGGCCACGTCCTGGGCGCTCTCCGGGCCAATCACGACACGCTGGTGCAGCCGCTGGTTCTCGATGAGGTAGAGACTGCCGCCCTGCGCCTGGGTGACGCGGATGCACAGGCTCACGATCATGCGAAGCAACTGGTTGAGGTTGAGCGCCGAGGACATCGCCGCGCCCACCTGGTTGAAGTAGCTCCAAATCTCCTCGCGCGAGCGCTCAAGCTGACGGGCCTTCTGGGCCATCTCCTGGAAGCGCCGAGCGCCGTCCACGGCCAGGGCGACTTCGTAGGCCACCTCGCGGGCCAGTGCGAGATCGGCCGGCTTGAGAGGATGATCGCGGGGCAGGCCCAGGTGCAGCACGCCGAAGGGCTGCTCTTGCACGCCCATGGGGAGGGTGATCAGCGCGCCCTCGTGCCAGCGGGCCAGGACGCGGCCTTCCACGTGGTCCGCCAGGTTGCAGGCGTGGAACTCCTCGCCGCTGGTCAGGACGCCGCGGGTGACCCGACAGGTCTCAATGAGGCGAGTGGGGAGAGGCTCGTGCGCGCTGGCGGCCACTTCGGCGCGGCCCGGCTCCGCGACCACCACGGCGCAGTCCTGCAGCGAAAGCACGATGCAAAGCCGCTGAACGCAGAAGCGGAGGAACTCGTTGAGGGGGATGCGGCCGCCGGAGCGGTGCGCGAGGTCGCGGACGAAGGACAGGTGAAGCTGGTCGCGCCGGGCCTCGTCGCGCTCTTCCTCCATGCGCGAGGCGGCCTGGCGCAGCGTGTCGAGCTGCTGGGCAATCTCCGAGAGGGTCTGGGCGCTGAGGCTGCCGTCCTCGCCGGCGCGAAGAACCATGTCCGGGGAGGAGGGAGCCAGCGCAGGGCTGTCTTCAGGCTTCACGTGGACAAGACTTCCCCCAGACGGATGAAAAGAGCCGCCCCTCCATTATACAGGATTATACAGGACGGGCGGCCTTTTGGCTCGTTTCTCGCGGTGGTATCTGCGATTTACCGTCTGCCTGGCGACAGGCTCAGTTGTTCACGCCGCGATAGCGGAGCAGGATCTCGATGAATTCCGCATTGTCCATCACGCGGATGTCTTTCTTCAAGCCGATGCCCTCCATACTCCCCCCAGGGGGCCAAAACTGATCCCTCGTCCACCTGTGGCAGGCTCAACCATGAAGGGTTGGTGGGGAACTCAAATATTTTATCATCCCCTCGAATTAGTGTCAAGAACGGCGTGGCTGTAAGGTTCTGGCTTGAGAGGATTCGCCGGGGGGGACGAGAATACATCGAACTTGTCTCAAGCCCGGCTCCCGGCGGTCTGATCTCCCTTGACCCCCCCTGGCCGCGCTGCCCAAGAAAGGCGCTCCGAATGGATCCCATCCTGAGGAACTTCATCTTCTGCGACTCTGTCGTGCCCATCCTCGATGGGAAGCTGGCCTCCTACGGCATCTTCAGCGACCTGTTTGCCGATCATTTCCCGCTCACCTATCCGCGTTTCAGCATCCTGTGCTCATGGACGCAGGCGCCGGGCTTTCACATCCAACAGGTGAAGATGCTCAACCCGGCGCGATCCTTGATCATGCACCAGTCCCCGGAGTCGTACTTCACACTCAATGACACCAGCGAGTCGGCCCACGTCATCGTGGACGTGAACCAGGTGGTGTTCACCGAGCCCGGCACCTACTTCTTCCAGGTGTACCTCGACAACCGTCCGGCCGGCGAGTACACGCTGCACGTTCGCCAACGCACGAGGTAGCATGCGACGCCTGCTGGCACCGCTGCTCGCGCTCATGCTGGCGGCGCCGCTGGCGGCGGCGGACCCGATCGCGGAGCTCCTCGCCACGCCAAAAGACCGGCTCGAAGCGTTCGTGGGATCGCACAAGACCGAGCTGGACGCGCTCCAGCCCTCCCCAGAACAGCAAATCCTCGCACGCGCGCTCGACGCGGCGGGCAAGGACCAGCTCGCCGAGGCCCGTCGCATGGCCGAGACGGCGGACGACGTCTATTACTGCCGGCACGGGAAGAAAGTGCGTCCCACCGTGGGGCTTTACGTGCTCGGAAAGAGTATCATCCAGCGGCACCCGGAGCAGGCGGAGGCCATTGCCCGCGAGCTGCTCAAAGCGGATGCCGAATCCTACTACGGCCACCTGCTGCTGGCGCGCGTCAACGTCATGCGCGGCAAGCCCGATGATGCGATTCCCGAGATCGAGGCGGCGATCAAGAAGAATCCTGATTCGGAGGATGCCTTTACCCTGCTGGGATTGATCTACCTGCGCGCCAATGACCTGGAAAGGGCGCGGACCGCCTTCCAGCGCGTGCTCCAGATCAATCCGCAGAATCCGCTGGCCAGAGACGCGCTCAAGGCGCTCGACGAGCAGAGCAGCGTGAAGCTGTCGGGCGACAAGAAGGCCCTGGAGCACTACTACGCCGCCGAGAAGCTGTTCGTGCAGAACAAGTTCAAGGAAGCCGCCGAAGAGTACCAGAAGGCGATCTCGGTCGATCCGAAGTTCGAGAAAGGCGTGGCTCTACCTGGGAGACTGCTACTTCGCCCAGGGCGATTACGAGAGCGCGCTCAAGCACTTCCTGAAGGCGACCGAGCTTGAGCCGACCGACCGACAGGCTTTTCGCTTCCTGGGGGATGCGTACGTGAAGCTGTTCGTGAAGACTGAGGACGTGGCGTACCTCGAGCGGGGAATTGCGGCGTACGAGGCGGCGTTGAAGATCGACCCGTCATACGAGTCCGCGAAGCAGGGTCTTGAAGAGGCGAAGGCGCGCCGCGCGAAAATCCAGTAGCGCTTCAACCCGTGTCTGGAGCCACGCGAGGCGCATAACCACGCAGGTTTCGCTGCATCACGCGGGGAATCTATTGCAGCGACGCGGCTGAGCCCGCGCGCACCCTTTCTTGGAGTTGTACGATGCGCAACGTTTCTCGGATTCTGTCGATTGCGGCGGTGGTGGTCCTCATATCAGGACTGTTGGTCCCGACTCGCGCGCTGGCGGATCAGCCCGACGCGGGAATCCCCTCGCCGAGCCCCTCGGAGACGCTCACGCCGGCGGCTTCCCCCACGCCCTCAAAGCCCATCAAGGCGGACAAGCCGGCCATCAACGTCTTCCGCGTTACCTACGACGAGCCGTGGTCGCGGCCGGGCTGGTCGATCGACATTGGCGCCGGCCCTCTGGGCCTCGCTGCGGGATACGCGCGCGCCAGCGGCGCGGTGTGGTTCGACAACCGCACGGACAACACGCTGCGCGACGTGAAACTGCTGGTCCGCTTCTGGAGCGCGCGCTTCCATCGCAACAGCGGCCTGGTGGAGTACAACGTGGGAAAGCTCGGCCCCCGCGAGCACATGTCCTACAACTACTGGGCCTACGTGCAGAGCGACGAGCGGGTCACGCCGTACGTGGAAATGCTCTACAAGATCGAGGGCAGCGACCAGGAGTACCGCGCGCTGTACAACACGCAGAACGTGTATTGATTTTAATTCATAAACTCTCGAAAAAAGTTCACAAGTAAGTTCATCCGGGTTAACTAAATCGCAACGTTCTGTTCACTTCCGTCCGCTAGCATGCGTGCGGAGGTGGTATAATGTGCTCATGCCAATCACAAAGACGCTCTATACCGTCGAGGACGTTGAAGCGCTGGAAGGCGAGTACGAGCTGGACCGTGGGATGCTGGTGCCCATGAACCCACCGAAGCCGCTCCACGGCCTTTTGGTGGTGCGCTTTGCCGCGCGGCTCCACGCCTACGCTGAGAGCAGCGGACTGGGTGTCGTTTACGCTGATAGTGGGTACTGGCTGGAGCAGGATCCGGACACCCTTCGTGGACCTGACGTGTCCTTCGTCGGTCGCGAGCGCGCCGCGGGACACGATCCGAGAAACTACTACACGCACGCCCCGGACCTGGCCGTGGAGATTCTCTCCCCGTCAAACACGCCGGGACAGGTCCAGCGAAAGGTCGGGCAATATCTCGATACCGGCGCCCAGTTGGTATGGGTCGTGTACGGGGAGCGCGGGAAAATTGCTGCGCACCGACCGGACGGCGACATTGCGCTGTACTCCGGATACGACGTGCTGACCGCGGAGGGCGTCCTGCCAGGCTTTGAGTGGAGTCTCGCTGAGATATTCGCCGACCATCTTCCTCGCCGTGACGAGCTGTAGTTAAGGTTGAAAGAGCTCGAAAAAGTTGCATTCCGTTAGATTTGATCGTGAGACCGTCGAAGGCCCTAAAGTCTCTTCTCAACTCTCCATGGCCAGATTGTTGTCGATGTCAGTTTACAGCTGGAAGCTTTAGAACGTTGAGTATTATAATCGGGAACGATGCTTCATCCACGGCGGTGGCTCACTTAAAGAACTTCATCAGCGCCGCGCTCCCGTGCGTGGTGGCGTACCAGAACGCCGCGGCGGCCAGTGCGGCAAGCGGGAGCCAGAAGCGGAGCGTCCAGCCGGAGCGCTGGACCACGTTCATCTTGGGGACCGGCTTGACCATGACGTTGACCGTCACCATCTTGACCTGCTTGCCCGCGGAAATTCGGATGATTCCGGAATGCCGGTTGTCCGGCATTAATTTTTCCGTGTTCCCCCAGTAGTGGATGGTTTCTTCGTTGCCTTCAAACTCCTTGGGATTGACCATGATCCAGTCCTCCGACGGGTCGACGTTGCACTCCATCGTTCCCCCGCCGTTGTTGCGGATGTCAAACGAGCCATCGATGACCTCGCCGGGCAGCACCGGCCCGTGCTCGGTGTTGCCCGTGCGGATTTGCAGGTCCCAGGGCCGCTCGTCCGGGGGCGGCGGCTCGCGCCCCTCCAGCGCTCCGCG
This sequence comes from Armatimonadota bacterium, assembly GCA_016868975.1. Lineage (GTDB taxonomy): Bacteria > Vulcanimicrobiota > Xenobia > RGZZ01 > RGZZ01 > VGFD01. Next base: position 8,836 of record VGFD01000158.1, read on the forward strand.
CAATTGCCCGACGTCCTGGTAGCGGCGGTGCGCCTTTTCTTGCAGGCAGCGCATCACCACCCGCTCCAGGACTTCTCCCGCTGAGGGAGCCACCTGGCGCAGCGGCACGTCAAAATCGGGGTCGTGCCCGCTCACCAGAAAATAGAGCAGCGCGCCCACACAATAGATATCGCTGGCCCGCGTTTCCCGTGAATTCTTGCGCCGCTCCGGGGAATTAAAAGGGGATCCGCCGCGATTTACGATAACGCGCCGCGGCGGCTCGATGAAGCGTCCCTCCCCGAAGGTCAGCACGTGCGCGCCGCCCTGCGCGTCCACCCACAGGTTGCTGGGCCGAATTTCCCCGAGAATCGTCTCGGGAGTGCGCCCGTGCAGCGCGCCCAGCAGGTCGAGCAGGCCCGCCGCCACCTTGCGCGCCCCCTCCTCCGAGAAAACGCCCTGCTCCTCGACGCGCACCAGCAGGCTTTGCCCGCTCCCCTTGAGGACCAGCACGCCGCGATCTCCCGCGACGCCGGCCCGCTCGATGGTGGGAAGCGCCGCATGCTTCCACTGGTGGATCTCGCGCACCGCCCGCACGAACCAGTCTCGCGCGAAATCGCCCCGCGAGGGAGGATCGTCCTTGCCGAGTCCGACGAGATTCGCGGCGTCCAGGGCGGCCCAGGGAATTCCATCCTGCTCCGTCGGCGCGTTTTCTTGACCCTCCGCCTCGGACGGCTTCAAGTTGAACACCTGTACGATTTCGCCGCCGCTCGACTCGAAGAGCGCCGCGACTTTTCCCCGTCCGAGGAAGCGGTGCAGCGAAGTTGTCATTCTTAGATGCGACGGAGGCCGCTCAGACCGCGCGCCTCGTTGAGGCGGTCGCGGGCCGCCGCGTCCTGCGCGTAGGTGAAATTCACCACCGCGGTGGCCACCTGGGTGCACACGGCTGACAGTAGGATGCGGTGGAACGAGGTGAACGGCTCGCCGCGCCCCGCCAGGATGATATAGCCGAGCACGTCTTCCCGCTGCATCAGCGGGCCGACCAGCAGGCTATCCCTGTCGCCGAGGCCAAACACGGTGCGCAGAGGGTGATCCTCGTCGAGCCCTTTCATGATGAACGGCGTGCGATTGTATTTCAAAAAGCCGGCCAAGGGCCCGGTCTTGGAAACCGCCAGTAAATGGGAAGTGCCCGGCACGAGGTCGTCCTCGTACAGCACGTCGCATTCGTCCATGTAGGGATTCCACAGGCAAAACGCCGTCCCGCGCACGTGAAAGATCGCGCCCTCGAGCCGCTCGTTGACGCGCCGCGAAAGCTCTCCCATGTCGGAGATGGAGGCGATGCTGTTGCCCACTTCGTACAGCGTCGCGGTGTGCTGCGCCGTCTCGCGCAGTCGGCTGGAAAGAATGTTGATGATTCCGCCCAAAATGACGCGCGCGCTCTCCGGGTCTTCCTGGAGAAATCGATCAAATTCCTTGCGGCCGATGCGCAGCACGGTGAGCGTACTGGTGGCGCGCACCGTCGCCGAGCGCGGCATGTTGTCAAACAGGGCCATTTCCCCGAAAATCTCGCCGGCCTCGGCCACGCCGAGATCCTTGTAGGTGCCTTCCTCCTTGCTGAGCACCTTCTGGATCAGCACGGTGCCTTCCACGACGAGGAACAGCGCGTC
>VGFD01000159.1 GCA_016868975.1 Armatimonadota bacterium
CGTTCACGGCAAAGTGGGGCTCGGCTTGCGTGGGCTGTGCCACCAGCCCGGTGAGCCGCACCGGCACGGTGTCGATGTCAAAGCGTATTCCGTCATAGGTGCGCGAAAAAATATTGTAGTCCGGCTGGCCGATGATGCGCGAGCCGGTCCGCTGCTACTTGATCCAGTTCAACTGGTAGTCGGTTGAGGGTGCTTCCAGGCCGCTCAAGTAATTCAGCCGACCTATTTTCACGCCGGATCCGGTGGAAATTCCCAACGCGCCGCTCGGGGCGCCGTAGTGGAGCCACAATTGCCGGATTCCCAGCGTGTCGAAAGTGGGCCGCAGCGCAAGCGATAAATAGGCGGCGCCCTGGCCCAGCGCGCCGGCCGGGTTGGGGGCTAGCGCCCGGGTGGGCAGCCCGATGGCCAGAACATTCTGCAATTGGAGGCGGGCGTCCAAATCCCCGCTGCGATAATGAATTCCGCCCCGCGAGCGCACGCCGAGAAACCCGTAGTTATTTTCGAAGTTCGGGCTGGGGCTGAAGAAGTCGTACAGCTCAGGCTGCACGCGCATGTCGAAATTGAACTTCCACTGCTGGTAGGGAGGAGGCGCGTTGATGTCGCCTTTTGGGGCGACGGGCGTCGGAGCGTGGCCGGGACGTTCCGGAAGATCGTGGATGTCCGGCTCCGCCAGGGCCGAGTCCAGGGATCCCAGCAGGAGCAGCCAGAGTAAAAAGAAGCTCAGCGATTTGTGAAGCATGGGTCCTCCTCGGCCAGGAGGGTCGTTCGTTGAGCCGCGCCCGGCCCCTTCCGCACAGGACCGCCGAGGCGTGTCCAGGGCAGTCGGGGCTCGTTGCTACGATAGGTGCACAATTCGATAATTCGCAACTTCCCCGAGACGCGTAGCTCGCGCCACAGAGATCGTGTAAATTGCGCCTCCCTCCCTCTCCGCGGTCACTGCCGATCGTCGAAGGGCAGCAGGTGGCCGAGTAGCTGTCGAGCAGCAGGTGCTGGGTGAATTTCTTCACGACAGGAAGCTCCTGCCCGCACCGAGAAGGGCCTTGCTGGAGGAATGTCGCCATGCCACGATACGCCCTGACGCTCGCACTGGTTCTCAGCCTGCTCGGATCCGTCGCCTTCGGGGCGCCGAAGCCGAAGGTAGTCGGCCAGATGAACTGGTCGGCCAACACGCAGACATTCCGCTACGGCACCACTGTCACCAACATGCGCAACGTCGCCGGCGACTTTCACGCGTCCGTGCGCGCACCGCAGGGCGCTACCGCCCAGATGGACGTACCGAGCGGCCTGGGCATCCCCTCTCCCCTGCCCTGGATTGTCGAGAACGTGCAGGCCGGCGGCGCGGCGGGCGCTTCCGAAGTCTGGCGGTACTGGGGATGCTCGGCCACCGTTCCCAAGGGCCAGCCGGAGATCCTCAAAGGCAGTGGCGCGGCGGCTGGCGTGTTTGTCGGCGGCAGCCGCGGCTACGCGGATCCGATGAAGACCACCGGCATCAACGAGGCATCCCGCATCAAGGGCGACTACACGCTGCACATCAGCTACCTGGGCGACATCGCGATAACCATGACCGACGCGCAGGAATTCCTCGATCCGCTGATCGTGACCGCGCCCGCCGAGCCTTCAACGGTGGACGCCACGAAGGCCATCGCGCTCGCCTGGAACGCCGTCCCCCGCGCGGCCGCATACGGCGTTTTTGCCAGCGGAAAGAACAAGGCCGGCAAATCGGTGATCTGGTCGAGCACGCGCGGGATGAACGCGTGGAGCGACCTGGGCGTCGCGAAGGCGGTCAAGAAGGGCGTCCTGCTGCCGCCCGATCACCTCGCGTGCACCATTCCCGCCGGAATTTTCACTGGCCAGGTCTCCGTCTCGATCACCGCCTACAGCACGGAGACCTGGGGCAAGGGGGTGCTCCCCGCGCTGGGCTGGGCGCAATCGGTCGCCGTCTTGCAGATAGGCACGCCGTAGGGCGCGTGCACTCGCTCGGGCTGGTTGCGCTCGTCGTGCGGGATTATGACGAAGCGATTGCCTTTTTCGTGGGGACGCTCGGCTTTGAGCTGATTGAGGACACGCCGGTTCCCGAGCAGGGGAAGCGGTGGGTGGTCGTGGCACCGCCGGGCGGGGAAGGTGCGCGGCTGCTGCTGGCGCGCGCGGTGGGGGACGAGCAGACGTCGCGGGTAGGGAACCAGACCGGCGGACGGGTTTTCCTGTTCTTGTACACCGATAAGTTCTGGCGGGATTATGATGCCTATCGCGCGGCCGGAGTCGTGTTCGTGAGGGAGCCTTGCGAAGCGCCCCATGGAACGGTGGCGGTGTTTCGCGATCTGTACGGGAACCTCTGGGACCTGGTTCAGCGCCGCTGAAGGCAGAATCCGTGACCGGCGTTCTGAATGGGACCAGAATCTCGTCCCGACAGCCCGGCGAGGTACTCCACAGTTTCCCTCCTCGTATTCTTCGAGGGACGGTACAAGTACAGAATGACAAGAACCAAATAGACTTCAATGGTAAATACCCTGTACGAACATGGCCCGCCATGAATTGTCGGAAGACTCCAGTCTCAGGACCAGCGCCATTCTCTGCGGTGACTCGCCTCTCTCCACTCTCAGGGCTTCCTCGGTTCTTTGAAGAGCGCTGCGCGCGTCGGTCGGACCGGCGGAGAATATCGTCAGGGTGTTTCGATGGCGGTTCGGTCCAGGTGGCTACATACGACTGCGCGGGTCCCAGGAAAATGGCGAAGCAGCCCGAGTCCCAGCAGGATCGTTTGGCGCCTGCAGCCTTCGGCAGGCAATTCATCCGTCAGCGACTCGGTGCGGCTCCTCCCCCCTGGTTAGAGACGCCCGCGCGAGCCTGTGCCGGGATGTTCACATCCCGGCATCCATCGCGCTGGGCGCCCGGTCTAGAATGACCCGCGCTACCCGCACGAGAGGATGAAACCCCATGGCCCACAGCACCGTCACTTTCTCGCCTTCCAATTTGCAGTCCACCGAGCAGATCAAGGCCTTCAAGCGCTTCCGCGAAATCCAGAAAGAGACGGACGCGATGGCGACGCAGATGCGCGGCGCCGACAACGTCGATGGCCTCGATCTCGACCCGGCTCGCGACCGCGTCGCGGTGGCCGACCTGGGCATCAATGGCCGCCCGTTCAGCGGCGTCGCGCACTTCGACGGCGAGTGCCTGCAGCGGCTCTCTATCGAACACGCCTCGCTGGAGCACCGCCCGCCAGATTTTTACGGCAAGCTGGAGCTGAAGCACGGCTTCGAGACCTCCCCGCAGCAGCAGATCTGGACCAAGGACCGCGTGTCCGGCTGGGCCGACTGGCAGGGCATCCTGATGGAGGAAACCACGACCCACGAGCGCTTCACCGTCGACGCCGCAAGCGGCGCCATCACTTACGACCTGGACGCCGAGTACTACCGGGACTCGGACTGACGGGACTCGTTGCGGGCTGTTGTTTATCATCGCGCGAGCCCCCGGGACGCCGGCGATTCCCTCGCGGCGTAAAGATTTCTCCGTGAACAGGATCGGAATTTTCATCCTGGCGACGGTCCTGCTGTGTGCACCGGTGGTCGGGGCTCCCACGACGGCCGAGATTGGTTCGCAGGCCGACGCGTATCGGAGATTGCGCGTGCTTCGCGGCCATTTCCAGGGCGGCGTCTGGAACGACGACGTCGACCGCTGGGGAGGCCGCAAGCACGTCGTGATGGACTGGCTGCTGACGAAATTATTCGGTGGCTGACAGGATACTGATCGACGGGCTGGCGAAAAAGCAAGGCCATGGAAAAGATCTTGCGAAAGTGAAGGAGCCCTTGCTGTCTCGCTGAACCCCAACCGCGTGTACCGGCTTGCTACCCTGTTCTGCATCCTCTCCGTCCTGTGGCTCACCACCGGGCGGGTGCTTGCCACGCCCACCCCCTCCCCCAGTCCGGAGCCCGCGAAGGTCCTGGTGGTGCCCATTCCGCTGTCCATCGTGGTGGACAAGGCGGAGGCGGCCCAGGCGACGCTCGACCGGTTGCAAACCGAGGCCGGCGATAATTCCGAAGTGGACGGCATTGAAGGCCAGGCGAAGGAGTTGAAGGGCGCGCTCCACTCCTTTGGCGTCCGCGTCGACCGCACCCTGGCCGAGGACGCGACGCTCGACAGCATCCAGGCGCTCTCGTGCGACCTGCGCGCGCTGTGCGAGCCGGTCAATGGGTGGATGCGGGTGCTCAGCGCGCGCTCCGGCATGCTTGAAGCCCACTTGAATACACTGGCGGGAATGAAGACCGCCTGGGAGGTGACCATGAACGCGGCCGCCTCCGACGCCGGCCTGGCGGACGTCAAGAACCAGATCGCGGTCGTCTGCCAACAGGTCATGGAGGCCGCCGGTCAGACCGAAGCGGCCATGCGCAGGGTGGTCTCGGTCCAGGCCCAGTTGGCCGAGCTGAAGACCCTGTACGAGGATCTGGAGCTGCGCCTGGCGGTGGGCAGCACGCAAGCCGCGCACCAGTTGTTCGAGCGGGACAGCGCGCCGCTCTGGACGGCCGACGCCTACCGGACCTTGAAGGGGCCCGCGGAAGCGGCGGCGGCCATGGGGGAAACGGGGGAGAAGCTCGCCCGCTACTTCAAGGCGCGGCCGCAAACGATTCTGGTGCACCTGTGCCTGCTGCTCGTGCTCCTGTTGCTGGTCAGCGGCGCGGGCCGCGCCTTCCGGGGCTGGGGTGAGCAGGCCGGCGTGACCGCCACGCCGCTCGCCACCGCCTATCTCATGTCGTTCGTGCCGGTGGTGTTCATGTATCCGCTGCCGCCGCGCGTCCTCACTTACTCGCTCATTATCAGCTACGTGCTGGCGGCGGTCGTGATTTTACGCCCCTTCGTCATCCCGGAGCTGCGGGTGGGCCTTTACGCGCTGGTGTTCACCGCCTTTTTCGACCTGATGCGCGGGACGTTGCTGTCGGAAGTATCGCTTTTCCGCGCGATTCTCGTCATCGAATTGGTGCTCTCCCTGGCGTTTGTCGTCTGGTTCTTGCGCAGCGGGCGCATTGCGGCTGCGCGCGAGCGATCGCCGAGCGCGGCGCGCTTCGCCCGGGTGGCGGCATGGTACCTGCTGTTGGGGATGGGCGCTTCGCTGGCCACCACCGCGGCGGGATACGCGAGCCTGTCGCGCTACCTGGTGAATTTGACCGTCGCGCCGGTGTACGCGGGAATTCTCATCGCGGCGTCGCTGCGCATCCTGGATTCGTTCCTGATATTTTTCCTGCGGGTGCCGCCGCTGGGCCGGCTGGGATCCGTGGCGCGCAATCGGGATCGCCTGTGCGGCCTGCTGCGGTATGTTTTTCTGTTTGCCGGCGTGGTGCTGTGGGTGCGCTATGTGGCCAGTCAGGCGCCCATGTTCGCGGTGGCGCATGACCGCATGGGCGTGCTCTTGAACGCGGACCTCGGCTTTTACGGGCTGACGCTCTCCGGAATTGTTGGATTCGTGCTGGCGGTGACCGCGTCGTTCGTGATCTCGCGCGTGATACTGGTGCTGCTGCAGGAGGACGTGTACCCCCGCGTGCCGCTTCCGAACGGCGTGCCGTACGCCATCTCCACGATGCTGCACTACGTCCTGGTGCTGCTCGGTTTTCTGGTCGCGCTCAGCGCGCTGGGATTGGACATGACGCGCTTCACGGTGATGGTGAGCGCGTTCGGCGTGGGCCTGGGATTTGGTCTGCAGACCATCGTGAACAACGTGGTGAGCGGGGTCGTGCTCCTTTTCGAGCGCCCGGTGAAAATCGGCGACGTCATCGAGATGAACAGCAATCGCGGCACGCTCACCCACATCGGGCTCCGCGCCAGCGTGCTGCACGCGTCGGACGGCTCGGACATCATCTTGCCCAACGGCACGCTCCTCTCCAGCAACGTGGTGAATTACACCTTCACCGACCAGAAGCGCCGCATCGACATTGACGTGCACATTCCGGCGGGCCACGACGCCGAGGCGGTGATGAAAAAACTGGTGGAGCAGGTGCGTGACGTGGATCACATCCTCGAGGACCCGGCCCCGGAGTGCCTGTTCGTGAAGTTCACCGACAAGGAGATCGCCCTGCAGGTGCGCGCCTGGGTGGGCAGCAGGGAGAACTGGCGCCGCGTCCGCAGCGCGCTCAACCTCGCGGTGTACGGGATGCTGTTGAAGGACGGGCTGGTCAGCGCGCTGCCCACGCCCCCGGCGGAGCAGTTGATTTCCGAGAATTAAGGAGGAAGCATGGCTCTCACCTCGGTCCCCGCAATGGTGGGACGCGGATTCTACAACGCGCACTCCGCGACGCAAGCCAACGCAAGCGAGCTGGCGCGCCCGGTGCTGGAGCGCGCCGCCCGCGCGGTCCCCTCGGCGAGTCCTTTCGTGATGGCGGATTACGGCTCGTCGCAAGGCCGCAATTCGCTGGCGCCCGTGCGCGGCGTTTTATCGATCGCGCGGGAGCGTTTCGGCCCGGAAATTCCTTTCTGCGTGTACCACACGGATTTGCCGGCCAACGATTTCAGCGCACTGTTCCAGGTGCTCCAATCGCCGGAATCCTATGCCGCCGAAAACGTGTTCAGCTACGCCGTGGGCCGCACGTTCTACGATGCGCTGTTTCCGCCGGACACCGTCTCCATCGGCTGGACGGCCAACACGGTGCACTGGCTGAAAACGATCCCCTGCACGGTGTCCGGCCACATCTGGCCGGCCCGCGGCAACGCCGAGGAGCGCGCTGCATTTTCCGCGGCGGCGCAGGCCGACTGGACGACGTTCATGACGGCGCGCGCGAGGGAGATGCGGGTGGGCGCGCGCCTCATCGTCGATGCCGGCGGCGGCGACGCGGACGGCCGCTGCGGCGCGGAGGCGGCCCTTGACTGCCTCAACGAGAGCTTGAAGGAACACGTGCGGCCGGAGGAGCACGCGCGCATGGTCATCGGCGGCTGGTTTCGCCCGCCGTCGGATTATCCGTCCTTCTTCGAAAACGGCTGGCGCGCCCCCGACGGCCAGTTTCTCAAATTATTATCCGTCGAGCACCATCCGTTGGATACGGCCGGTTTTGATCGCTACCTCGAGGATCACGACGCGCACGCGTTTGCCCTCGAGCTGACCGCGACCTTCCGCGCGTTTACCGAAACCTCGCTGGTGGCCGGGCTGGATCGGTCGCGCGCGGATAAAGATGCGCTCATGGATGCCGTGTACGACGGGATGCGTCGCCGGGTCGAAGCGGATCCGCGCGGCACGGTCGCCCGCTGGGACTTAGTGGTGCTCGACATCGAGCGATCGGAATAGGAGTCTGCAATACTAAACGCGCTCACCGAGGAAGTCAAGAAAAACCGCACGCCGGATCATGACGTGCTGCCGCTCTTCGTAAACCGCTGGTCGCCGCGCTCTCTGACCGGCGAATCCATCCCCGACGAGGAGTTGCTGGCCCTTTTCGAGGCGGCGCGTTGGGCGCCGTCATCGTACAACAACAAGCCCTGGCGATTCATCCTCGCCCGGCGCGAAAACCACCAGGACTTCGAGCGCCTTTACGGCCTGCTGGTGGCCACCAATCAGGTATGGGCGAAAAATGCCGCCGCGCTGGTGATCATCATTTCCCGCAAGCGTTTCGAGCGCAACGACAAGCCCTCGATCACGCACGCCTTCGACACCGGCGCCGCGTGGCAGAACCTCGCGCTGGAGGCCGCCCGCCGGGGATTGGTGGCGCACGGCATGCAGGGCTTCGACTACGAGCGCGCGCACGGAGTTGAATATTCCCGAGGAATTCGAGGTGCAGGCGATGGTGGCCATCGGCAAGCGCGGCCCGCGTGAAAACCTCCCCGATGAGGTGGCCGCGAAGGAGGCGCCCAACCAGCGAAAGCCGCTCCGAGAAATCCTCTTCGAGGGCACCTTCGGCGCGGCGGTGGCGGGTCTCTCGCCCGCGGAGTAAGGGCCCGGGGGACAACGCCGCACGCGGTCAACCCTGAGCAATGCGAAACAACGGTCCCCGCGCCCGAAACGGCAGCGTCGCACCCCTGGGAAGCAGGAACGCGTGCTCTCGTTTGACCACGACACAATCGCACTCACCGTCGGTGATGATCAGAATGGGAGCGTCGGACGGAAAATCTCGGCTCCGCTCCAGCAGGTCAATGCCGGGCTGCAGCACGGTGCCTCCGCGTCCGCGCACCTTGACCGACGAGGCAATTTCTTCGGTTGCCATGTATCCGGCGTCGTACGCGACGGCGTCACAGAACACCACCCGCGCCGCTGGCACGTCCCGGGACGCGCTGTACGATGCGATCGCGCCCAGAGCGCGGGCCAGGGTGCCGCGATCCATTGAGCCGCTGGTGTCGAGCACCACGCTGATCTCCCCAAATAAAAATGGCCCGCTTTTGTTAAGCGGGCCATTTTCTGTTCCGTTTCTAGTGGTGTACCGGCCCGTCAATCCACACGCTGTATGCGCCGGCGTTGGCGTCCACCGTGATCTTCAGCAGCATCCGCTGGCGCGGCGCCACGTATACCGTGCCGCTCTCGCGGACGTCGGCGCTGGTGGCGATGGCGCCCACGCGGCGTCGTACCACGGTGCCGCTGGCGTCACAAAGATCCGCCGTTACGCCCGTCGAGAAGACCCGCGCGCGTGCCTGCACCGTGATGGTGAGGTCGCCAGGGCCCGCCTCAAGCGCGTACCAGTATTCGTGGTTGGCGCCGTCACCGTTGCCGTTGATGCCGTAAGAGGTCCAGGGGGCCGCGCTGACCGGCGAGGTGCCGCCCGGCGTCGTGCTCATCTCGCGCGGCGTCGTGCCGCCCGCCGGCAGGGTGCCGGTCGCCGTGCCGTTGAGGCCGTCGATCCACACCGAATAGTCGGCCGCGTTGGTGTCCACGGTGATGCGCATCTTGTAGCGGCCGCCGTCCGTCAGGCGCGTCCGGGTGGTCTCGCGCACGTTGGCGTCGGTGGCGATTGCGCCGCCGCGCGCGACCGGCTCGTCGGCACGGTTGAAAATATCCACGGCCACGCCGGTCGAGAACACGCGGGCGCGCGCCTGCACCGTGATCGCGATCTGCCGCGGATCGGTGTCAAAGGCGTACCAGTACTCGTGATTGGCGCCGTCGCCGCGGCCGTTGATGCCGTACGACGACCAGACCGAAGGCGCGTTGCGATCCTCCGACTGGGCGTGCGCGGGAACGGTGCTGAAGAGAATTCCGAGGGCGATGATTAGGAAGGTATGAGTCCGAGCGGTTCGCACGGGGCGATTCCTCCATGAAAATCCGCGAATATCGCGGGATGATTTGCAGGCTCCTTCCCTGGTTCTTATTCAAGCAGGCTGCCTACAGGCCGAATCATCCCACTTTCCGGGGACGGCGTCAATAACCTGGAACCTCATCGTGGCGCGCCGCGTGACTCAGCGCACAAATTTCAAGCAGATTTAGAATCCGTTGCGCTCCAGGTCCGCAATGCGCACTGTCATTGCGCGGCCGGGGTCGAACGGCAGCGTTTCGAAGCCAAACTGCTCGTAAAAATTCCGCACGCCATCGTCTAGCGGATGCGTCAGGACGCAGAAACATCCAATCTCTCGCGCCAGACGAACCGCCGTCTTGAGGGCAAAGAGCAGCAAGGACCGCGCGCATCCTTTGCCCTGGTAGCGTCGATCGACGGCGAGTTGACCGAGCAGTAGCGCGGGGATCGGGTCAGGTCGGTTGCGCTGGGAGGCCTTCGGCAGATGCGCCCGCTCAATCTGGGCGGCGCTCAACGACACGAATCCCGCGATTACGCCAGTCTCCGCGTCGCAAATTACGTTCGTTCGCGACATACCGGACTGCTGGTTGCGCCAGGCGTGGCGTTGCAACCAGAGGTTGAGAGACTCACGGCCGCAGTCAAACGACTCCCTGTCATCCTCGGCACGGAGCGGTCGCGGCGGCGTTAGTCCTGCCATACGGGAGTCGTATCAGCCAGCTTGCGCAGCGCAGCTACGTCGCGGGCCGGTGCGTTCACCCAGTCCTCGAATCTTTCCCAGCTCCTGGAAGGTATGACGACCGTTCGCTGCTCAAGAACATCCATCTCTGCGGCCTCGAGCGCCTTGCGTCGAACAAAGTCACTCAAGTTCGTTCGAGCCTGCTTCGCGGCAACCTCAAGCAGGCTGCGCTCGCTGGCGCTGACCCGAACACTCACCATCGGAGATCGTTCCGGCACGATACGTCGCCTCCTCTTGTATGACAATATCATACGCGTGGTCCATGAGCAAGATGCTACGGGGCTCTGGTACAGAATTGAAGAATAGTCAGTCAAGCCTGTGCTCGCGAGGTCTCTCCTTGACCAGGGCAGGGAATGCCGGGGAATCCGTCCAAGCTCCCGCCTGATCCAAGGGGGGGCATGTCGGACACGACCCGCTCGAGCGTCAATTCTCGTGCCGCCTCATTTGCGCTTTTGCAGCAGCACATCGTTCCCGCGCTCGTGATCATGTTTCTGGTGGCGACGGGCAGCGCGCTCTGGTACCT
>VGFD01000160.1 GCA_016868975.1 Armatimonadota bacterium
GTCCACGCCGCCCATGTATCCCTGGAGGGCTTTCGGGATCTTTACCGACCCGTCCGGCTGCTGGAAATTCTCCAGGATGGCCACCAGCGTGCGCCCCACCGCGAGTCCGGAGCCGTTGAGCGTGTGCACGAACTCCGGTTTGGCGCGCGGCGCCGGCCGATAGCGGATGTTGGCGCGACGGGCCTGAAAATCGGTGCAGTTGGAGCACGAGGAGACTTCCACCCAGCGGTTCTGGCCGGGCGCCCAGTACTCCAGGTCGAATTTCTTGGACGGCGTGAAACCCAGATCGCCCAGGCAGATCTGCATCACGCGGTACGGGATCTCCAGGATCTGGAGCACTTTTTCCGCGTCCTGCACCATCTTGTCGAGCTCTTCGTACGATGTCTCCGCGCTGGTGAACTTAACCAGCTCCACCTTCTGGAACTGGTGCACCCGCAGCATCCCGCGGGTGTCGCGCCCGGCCGCGCCGGCTTCGGAGCGGAAGCACGCCGAGAATCCCGAGAAATAAATCGGAAGCTGGTCGGCCTCCAGAATCTCGTCACGGTACATGTTGGTCACCGGCACTTCCGAAGTTGGAATCAAATACAACTCCGTGCCCCGGCACTTGAAGAGATCTTCCTCAAAACGGGGCAGCTGCCCGGTGCCGAACATGCTCTTGTCGTTGACGATGTACGGCGGCAGCACTTCCGTGTAGCCGTGCTGGCTGGTGTGCAGATCCAGCATGAAGTTGATAAGCGCGCGCTCCAGCCGAGCCCCCATCCCCTTCATCAAGACGAAGCGGGAGCCGGCGATCTTTACCGCGCGCTCGAAATCCACGATGTCCAGCCTTTCGGCGATGTCCCAGTGCGGCAGCGGCGTGAACGAATACTCGTAAGGCTGTCCCCACGAGCGGATGTGTACATTCGCCGAGTCGTCGTCGCCGTCGGGCACGCTCTCGTGGGGGATATTCGGGATGATTTTCAGCAATTCGTCCCGCGCGCTCTCGGCCTCGGCGACCTCGCCTTCAAGCGCCTTGATGCGGTCGCCCAGGGCGCGCATCTCGGCCACGATGCCGCTGACGTCCTCGCCTTCCTTTTTGAGACGCGGAATGCTCTCCGAGGCCACGTTTTTCTCGTGCTTGAGCTTCTCCATCTCGGTGAGCGTGGCGCGCCGCTTCTCGTCGGCGGCCAGGATCTGGTCGACCATCGAGGCGTCGGCGCCGCGGCGGCGCAGCGAGTCGCGCACGAGGTCAGGGTTGCTGCGAATAAGTCCGATATCGAGCATTGTGGAATTCTCCGTTTAGTACGGCAGCGACATCAGCTTCTTGAAGTCTTCTGGACGCACCGCCTTCGAATAAGCCTCGTCCTGCGTGATGATGTTCTTTTTCACGAACTGGCGGAGAGCCTGCTCCTGCGTATTCATGCCGTGCTCGCGGCCGCTGGTCGACATGACGCTCTGGATCTGGTATATCTTGTTCTCTCGAATGAGAGATCGCACGCCGGGGGTGCCCACCATGATCTCAAAGACCGGCACCAGACCGGTGCCGGAGGCCTTCTGCACGAGCACTTGAGCCACAACGGCCTCCAGGCCCACGCTCAGCATGGTGCGCACCTGCTGGTTGAGGTGCGGCGGGTACAGGTTGATGATGTTTTCCAGGACCACCGCGACGCTGGGCGCGCGAGTGGTCGCGATGCACAGCGTTCCGCCAGCCGCCATGTTGACCAGCGTGTTGGCCACCTCGTAGGTGTCGAACTCGGTGGAAATCAGCACGTCCGGTTGCTGGTGCATGAGCGATTCGATGGCCGCCTCGAAGCTGAGCGTATCCGTTCCGATCTCGCGCTGGCAGATGATTCCCTTCTTATTCTTGTGCAGGTAGTCGATGGGATTTTCCAGCGAGATGATCTGGCAAGTGCGCATTTCCAGAATATAATTCACCATGGCGGCCAGCGTGGACGACTTTCCCGAGCCGCGCGGACCGCAGACGAGTATCAGTCCCTGCCGCGAGTTGAGCGCGAGCTTCTGGATAATGTCGGGCAGGCCCAGCTCGTCGATGGTCGGCGGGCTGGGGGGGTGGGTGGCCACCACGCACGCCACCGATCCGCGCTGCTGGAAGATGTTCACCCGGAAGCGGGAGAGTCCAGGCACGGATTGCGAGATGTTGAGGTCCTTGTTCTCCTGGAAGTAGTAGCGCTGCTCCTCGGTCAGAAACGACTCGACCAGCGCCGCGGTGTCCGCCGGGCTCAGCATGCGGTTGTCAAGGGGCGCCAGAACGCCGTTCGAGCGCATCATGATGGGACTTCCAGGGACAACATGGAAGTGCGACGCCCTCTTCTCGATCATGAGGGCAAAGAGCTCGTGCATGGTCACGGGCGCAGACTTCTCCTTTTGCTAGACAGGCGCCAGAGGGAGTGCTAGGCCTCCCCGGACTTCCCGACGAGACGCTTGAATTCATCCGCACTGGCCGCCTTGGCGAGGGCATCCTCGTAGGTGATGAGCCCTTGCAGATAGAGGTTGCGCAAAGCCATGTCGAGGGCCTGCATGCCGAAGGTCGCGCCGGCTTGAATGATGTTCGGAATCTGGTGGGTTTTCCCTTCGCGGACGATGTTGCGCACGGCGGCCGTCATCGGCATGATCTCCATGGCCATGACACGGCCGCCGCCCTTCGCCTTGGGAACCAGCGTCTGACAGAGCACGCCCTCCAGCACCACCGAAAGCTGCATGCGAATCTGCGGCTGCTGGTGCGGCGGGAAGATGTCGATGACGCGGTCCACCGTGGTGGCGGCGCTGTTGGTGTGCAGGGTGGCCATCACGAGGTGTCCCGTCTCGGCCGCGGAGATGGCGATGCTGGTGGTTTCCAGGTCTCGCATTTCGCCGATCAGGATGACGTCGGGGTCCTGGCGCAGCACGTGCTTGAGGGCCAACTGGAAGGAGTGGGTGTCCGAGCCCAGCTCGCGCTGGCAGATCACGCTGTTCTTGTCCTTGTGGAGAAACTCGATGGGGTCCTCGACGGTGACAATGTGGCAACGGCGGTTCTCGTTGATGTGGTTGATCATGGCCGCCAGCGTGGTCGACTTTCCGCTCCCGGTGGGGCCGGTCACCAGCACCAGGCCGCGCGGCTTCGTGGCCAGGTCCTTGATGGTGGGCGGCATCTTCAGCTCATCGAGAGACAATGGACGGGAGGGGATGACTCGGATGGCGGTCCCCCAGGTGCCGCGCTGCAGGTACACGTTGATGCGGAAGCGGGACAAGCCGGGGATCGAGTAGGCGATGTCGAGCTCGCGCTCGGCGATGAAGCGGGCCTTCTGCTCGTCGGTCATGATGGACTCGCACATGCGGCGCACGTGCTCGGGCGGCAGGATCTCGTAGCTGGCCGGACTCAGCTCCCCGTCCACGCGGATCATCGCGGGGCTGCCCGCCTTCAGGTGGAGGTCGGAGGCGCCGCGCTCCACCATCATGTAGAGCAGATCTTCGATCGTCAGCTCGGACTCGCCGAGGACGTTGGCAACGTCCATATCCATATGGACTCGCACTCCCTTCAGAGGCCTGACGGTAACCGCATAGCGGCGCGGCCAGCATCCCTTCGCCCAGGTGGCGGGGAATGCCTTCCCGGAGACTGCGGCCAAAGGCCGGGGCCAAAAGTCGCGACTTCGTGGGCCCTTCCGAGAACGAGGGAAAGGCGCCCCGGAGAGCGCCTTTCGATGGATGGTGGAGGTGGCGGGAATCGAACCCGCGTCCGAGAAGGACCAACCAGAGACCACTACGAGCGTGTTCCGTGATTTGGGATTCGGCCGGCCAGGCTCCCGACGGACGCGGATCCTGACGTCCCTAGCTTCTAATTGATTCCCCTCGGCCGACGAAGCGGCAGCCTACGGTAGACGATCTGATTGACGCCCATGACCACCCCAATCGCCGAGGGTGGGTGGACGCGCCGCGCTAGGCGGCGAGCGCCAGTTCGTTGTTGGCGTTTCTTGTTTTTCCGCCGTTTAACGAGACCTGCGGAATCTCGGCTCGCGTCCTCTGCCTGACCGCTCCCCGTCGAAACCTGTCACCCCCGTATGTGTTCCCCGGGGGGGCCAGGACGCCGAAGTCGGCTGCTTGCAGTCACGTAGACGTTCCCGGGCACGCGCGGGTTCCCAATAGTCCGAATGGCCTAACAGTAACGGTCGTCCGAATGATAGACCCCGGAAACCAGATGGCGTATACTGGGGTCGTGCTTTCAGGCGACACCGCGCGCCCCCGATTCTAACACAGGGAGTGGCTTGTCGCAAGCGCCGCGGGGAGGCGGCGTGGGAGGTGGCACCGAAACCCTCATGCCGCCCGGCCGTGGGCCGGTATAGGAAGGCGCCTGTGTGGCGTCGCTCCGCGAAGCGGGGCAACAGGGATGCTCACTGGGAGAAGCGGTGGCGCCACTTCGAGCCCGCCAGGGCGGGCCGCGAAGCAGGCCGTTAAAGCTGGGTTGGGAGATCGTCGGGCCTTGATAAACGTCGGGGATCAATCCACCGGGACCGCCGCCCCTGGGGGAACGGCGCGCCGTCCGGCCATGAAAGCGGGGCCGCCCCCGAGCGCGCCCGCGTCGCGCATTGCGGTGGCCCCCCGCAAGTCCAAGGTCACCGTGGCGGACTACCAGCTTGTGCTCTTCACCCGCCAGCTCGCCACCATGTACAAGGCGGGCATCGCCATCGTCCGCTCGCTGGAAGTCCTGGCGCACCAGACCGAGTCCCCGAATTTTCAGATGGTGACTTTCGCCATCAACTCCGACCTCCTCAAAGGCAAGTCGTTCTCCGCGGCATTGAGCCAGTATCCGCGCATCTTCAATCCGCTGTACCTGTCCATGGTGCGCATCGGGGAGATGGAGGGCGACCTCGGCGAGACCATGGAGCGCATCGCGGATTTTCTGGAGCGCGATTACGCGATGCGGAAAAAGGTGAGGTCGGCGATGACCTATCCCGTCGTCGTCTTTATTTTCTCGCTCGCGGTGGCGTTCTTCATGTTCAACTACCTGCTGCCGCACTTCGTGAAGATCTTCGAGGAGATGCACGCCGACCTGCCCCTCGTGACCCGCGTCCTGATGGGGATGGTGAAGGTCGCGCAGAGCCCATGGTTTATGCTCGGCATGCCCGCCTTTCTGGTGCTCTGGTACGTTCAGTTCAAGAAATACGTGGACACCGACATCGGCCGCTGGCGCTTCGACCAGCTCAAGCTTTCCCTCCCCATCTTCGGGCTCATCTTCCGCAAGGTGGCCATCGCGCGCATGTGCCGCTCGCTGGGCGTGCTGGTGACGGCCGGCATCAATACTATCCTGGCGATGGAGATGGCCGGCCGGGCGTCCGGCAATGAGGTCATCCGCCTGCACATGGTGCGCGCCGCCGAGGCAATCGCCAACGGCAAGCCCCTGTCCGTCACTTTCCGCACCGACGACGCGCTGTTTCCCAAGATCGTGCAGCACATGGTCGGAGCCGGCGAGGAATCCGGCAAGATGGACGCCATGCTGGACAAGCTGGCCAACTACTACGAAGTCGAGGTGAATCACGCCCTCAACGATCTCGCGTCCATGCTGGAGCCGCTCTTGATCCTGTTCACCGGCATCGTCGTGGGGTTCATCGTGCTGGCCATTTTCATGCCGTTGTACGGCTTCTTGAACCAGATGTGATGAGTATGCGACGCGCACGAAGGGGCTTGACCTTCCTCGAGGTGGAGATCGCCCTGCTGCTTCTCTTGCTGGGCGTGCTGGCGGTCATCCAGATCGCGCCCATCTCGCTGGAGGGGGTGCGGGTCGCCGAGCAACAGGGGCTGGCGTCGCAATATGCGCAGCATATTCTGGAGTCGGAATTGAGCCGCACGTTTGACGACCTGAAGACGCTCACCAGCTCGTCGCCCAGCTCCAGCGGCAGCATCCTGCCGATCACCGTTACGGCCGGCGCGTCCGACGCCCAGATCCCCGGCGCGCCGTTGGTCACGACGTCGCCGGTGAAATCACTGTACAGCTACACCACGTCACGCGTGCTCTATCCCTCACGCACCGATCTGGTCGCGATCACGGCGGAGGTTTCCTGGACGGACCCCGCCGCCAAGCGGCGAAATATTCCGCACCTGTTCCGCGTGGTGGGGTACAAGCGGAAATGAGGCGTCGCGGATTCAGCCTTCTGGAAATCACCATGGCCATCGCCATCCTGCTGGTCATCCTGTTGATCTGCTTCCTTCCCTTCAAAATGCTGAAAAATGCCTTCCAGCTTGCCGAGGGACGCATTGACGAGCAGCAGCAGGCGCGCGTGCCGCTGCAGCGCATGGTACGGGAATTGCGCAAGGCGAGCGGAACGATTACCGTCACCGACGGGCAGCAGGATTCCATCAGCTACGCGCTTGACGAGAACCGCGGTGGAACGTGGTACAAGCGAACCGTCAGCTATTACTGCCAGGCGCTCACCGTGGGGACTCCCCGGGTATTGGGTGACCCCTCCTCCAACTTCTCACTGTACGTCGGAGGACAGCCAACGGAGTGGTCGTTGATCCGCACCGAGTCGTCCACCGATCCGGCCGCGGTTTCCCGAACGCGGACCGAAGTGCCGCGCGGGATCACCCAGTTCTCGCTGTCGGCGTCATCGTCGACTTTTCTGCTCGTGTACGTAAAGTGCTATTCCAACCAGACGCGACGGCCGCTCAGTACAACCACTTCAGCGGCCATCGAGTTCGGCACCAGCATTACCACCCGCAATGCAGACGGAATTACTACTAACTAGAAAATCCACAGGGAGGCGCGTTAAATGAATCAGCGACGAGGCGTGGCACTTATCTCGGTGTTGCTTCTTCTCACTATCGTGCTTTATCTGTCGCTCGCCTTCCTCACGCGAGGCAACGCCAGCCTGTTCACTACAACGCGCGACAGCCTTTCGATGCAATCGTTCGGCATCGCGGAGTCGGCGGCACAACTGGGATCCGCGAAGATGAAAGAACAGTTCGTGGCGGCCAACTACAGCGTGAGCACACTGGTCAACAACCTCAAGGCCGAGACCAACTCGGTGGTGTACGGCTTCCAGACTTCTGGCAGCCCGATCACCATGGGATATGCGGACCTCACCTACCACATCGACGGTAACAGCAGCCCCTGCAACCGGCGCCGCGACGGCACCTACGGCCCGTGCACCGATCTCTCGCCGAAGATGAACCCCAAGTCAAGCGAAGGGTACAATACGGCAACGGTAAAGTCAGTTGGCTCCGCACGCCCTTCGGGAACGTTGGGCCGGGCCACGCGAACGATGGAACTCACCTTTCTGATTCTGGACCGGGCAAAGACGCCAACCACCACCGTTACCACGAGTTCCTCGACAACGAAAAACGTCGTCTTGGGTGACGGCTTCAATTTCGCCTATTTCATGAACCACTGGGCGTGGTGGGCCGGCTTCTCCCCTGGCAAGGCCAAGTTGATCGGCAACAGCGGCGCCAACGGCAATTATGACGTCCTTTCAGGGACGGTTGATATCGAGGGTGGCCCTGCCTATACCTACTCCAACGACGGTAAAACCTACACCTACGCGCTGTACACCCAGATGAAGAAACGCGACAACCGCGACTACAATCCCTGGGCGGGGGTGATGACCACCGGCTCTATCCGCGGCCCCGGCCGGAACAATTAC
Source organism: Armatimonadota bacterium (assembly GCA_016868975.1). GTDB lineage: Bacteria > Vulcanimicrobiota > Xenobia > RGZZ01 > RGZZ01 > VGFD01. The sequence continues at coordinate 7,611 of VGFD01000160.1, forward strand.
AAGAATGAGTTCGGCAACATTCCGATTCCGAAGGATCTTTCCCAGATCTCGAGCGAGGACAGCGTCTACGTCAAGGCCGCGCGCGAGAACGCCGGAAAGATCACCGTCAAGACCGTGAAGTTGACGCGCACGCCGCTCCCCAACAAGGCGCTGGAGTACACGGTGCTCTCGCAATCCGAAGTGGTTTCCAACGGCGTCCACGATGGAAGCGTCGTGCTCGGAGGCAAATACAGCACCAGTCCAAAGTCGGGAGACGTCGTGACCGTGGTCAACGTGGATGGTCCGGTCGTTGTCAAGGGGAACGTAGTGCTGCAGGGATATGTCGAAGGCCGCGGCACCATCTATACCGGGCGTAACATTTACCTGGCCGGTGACGTGAAATACGCCAATCCGCCGTCAACTTCGCCCAACGGAACGGAAGCCAATGTCAAGAAGCCCTCGACCGCGGATTACCAGAAGGACGAGCTTATTTACGCCGCGGGCGGCAGCGTCATCGCGGGCGACGTCACCAAGACGCAGTCCTGGTGGACCAACAACGTGGGCTGGTGGCTGACGGAATACACGCAGCCCGGGGTGGTGGCGGACGCCAACGGCTACGGCTATCAGGTCAACGTCAAAGTGAACGACAACCACGAGGATCAGGGCATGGACGGGATCGTCAATTCTCAGCAGTACCTGCGCAATCCCAACGGCACTTATCAAAACGATTACGAGAATGACGGCAAATGGACAGTGCAGGTCCAGAATAGGTCCACCGCGGAGATCTCCTGGGTCAGCCTGCAAGTCATCAACGGAAAGGCAACTCCGCCGAACGGATGGCGCGTCATTCCCGGCACCGGCGAGGACACTGATGGAAACGGTCGCTATACCTCCGCCTATGACTACAATCGCGACTTCAATTTCGCGTCGACCGCCGACGCCAACGGAAACTATACAACGCAAAGCTTTTCGTCGCAGCATTTCACCAATGCACCCAAGGACGACCTCGGCCGCGACATGAGCTACAGCCAGTTCGCAAAGCCGATCAACCGGATTGACGGGTTTGTCCTGGCAAATAACGCCGTGGCCGGCTTCTTCGGAGACGGCGCGCGCGACGTAGTGACTTTCGGCGGCATGATCGCTCGTCACGACGGGCAGATCGTCAACCTCGGGTGGGGCTCGTCATCATTACAGAATCATCAGGACGCGCGCTTCGCGAAATCCGATCCGGAAATCTCCGGCTCAGTCACCACCACCACCACCACCACGAGCACCGTGACAACGACCGCGGATGCTTCCCTGGCCACCAACTTCAAGGAATATACCGGCGGATGGTGGGAATATTGATGCGTTTCCGCTGGACGCGGCTCTGCTTCGCCGGCATTCTGGTGGTGGCCCTGTCCTCGCCGGGATGGTGCCCCATCAGCGGGCAGGGCACGGACCAGAAACTGCACGTGCCGGCTCCGACGTCGACGTGGGCGCCGCCGCAAGGGGAGCAGGCGGTGCAGCCAACGCTGCCGCGCTTTGACGGAATGACTCAGCCAGGCGCGGCAGCGAGCACGTCCGGCGCATCCGGCGGCACGTCCGGGACGACGCCCGAATCACCAGATCCTACAGCAACTGCAACGACGACGACGCCCGATCCGACGACGATCGGGACGCCGACAGTCGGACCGGAGACGTCCACGCCTCCCTCGACGTCCACGCAGGGAGAAACGAACAATCCGGGGGCTTCGCCAACAAATACTGCTCCCACTGCGAGCGCCCCCGTACCCGCCGCCGTGCAGCCCCACATCCCTGAGGCGGCCGAGTTGGAAGCCCGCGGAAATGCGCCGGCCAGCATCGGGCCGGTGGCGTCGGGCACGCAGCCGGGCGCGAAGAGAAACGTCCTCAATCCGGCGGCGCCACAGACGCCGCCCGGCCTGATGGAACTGGCCGCCCGCGGCGTGCTTGGCCTGTGCCTGATCACCGGGGCCGGACTACTCCTAATGTACCTGCGCTTCCGCAAGCAGCGAAAGCCGGTGCGCCCGCCGCCGAAGTTCTAGTACGTTCCCATTACCAATGCCCGAGCGGTCGCAATGACGAAAACCCTTTGCGTGCCACTCTTACCGCTCCCAGATCCGATCATTTTCGTCTTCTTTTGGATAAATGAAGGTCAAAAAGATCGGAAGTCGCCAAGAGGCGAAATGCCAACCGAGGGGTGTGGCAGCGTGCCACGGCCAACAGTTGCGGGTGGCAACACGGTTGTGAGAGCGGGGGGGCGGCGCGGACGATGGCAGCCGGGCTATCGCCGCGTCGCGCGATCCATTTCTCGTTTGGTTTCGCGCTCTTTGATGGACTCGCGCTTGTCGTGCAATTGTTTTCCGCGGCAGACGGCCAGCTCCAGTTTTGCGCGGCCCTTTACCCAGTACATGCGGAGGGGGATGAGCGCGAGGCCGCGCTCCTGGGACTTGCGCGCCAGCTCTGCGATTTCTCGCTTGTGCAGCAGCAGGCGGCGCTCGCGCAGCGGGTCGTGGTTGAAGCGGTTGCCTTTTTCAAAGGGGCTGATGTGGCAGCCGTACAGCCACACCTGGCCATTCACCACCTTGGCGTACGCGTCCTGAAGATTCGCCTTGCCCTGGCGCAACGATTTTACTTCAGTGCCCACCAGCTCGAGGCCGGCCTCGAACGTCTCGTCCACGTGATACTCGTGGCGGGCGCGGCGGTTGACGCTGATGTTCTGCTCGGCGGCTTTGCGGTCGTTCACTGTCTTCTCAAGCCCGTGCCTGCACGGGCGGTCAACGGTTTTTCGCGGCCCGGGAGAGGCGCGCCTGCAACGCCTCCCACGCGGCGCCCACCT
>VGFD01000161.1 GCA_016868975.1 Armatimonadota bacterium
TCCAACGTCGCCGCAACCAGCGGGCGCCAGCGTCCCTCGCCGCCCATGTTGAGCACCCGCGTGCGGATGACGAGATATCTGCTGAGAATCGCCAGCTCCCCCGCGCAAGTGAGATTCCAGCCGGTCCTTCCCCCCGGGTACAGGCGGTCGGTGAGGTGGCGCAAGCCCGCCTCTTGCAGGCAGATGACGCTGGCGTCGCACTGTTCAAGCGCGCGGCGCACCCGGTCGACGCCGTACGAGGCGTGGTGGATGTTCAGCGAGGCGACCGTGATGGTGCCCTCCCGCGGGGCCGCCACGGCGACGTTGTACCCGCACAGGCCAAACACCAGCCAGGACAGGCTCAACAGGTTAGCCAGCAGCGCTGCTCGGTCGCGGGCGGTGGCGCAGACCAGCGCCATGGCCGGCCCGATGAGCACCTCGTGGGGGAAGACCATGACGGCCGCCGCCAGCCACCAGCGCGTGCCCAGCGTCCACTCGAAGGCGGAAAGAAGCAGCAGCCCGATGCCGAAGGCGGCAGTGAAGCGTCTCACGCGTAAAGATTTGGCTGCCGCCGCGAGGGGCTCCTTGTGACTCGCGTTGAAAAAGGGGGCCGTGAATCCTCCGACCATGCACGAAGCCCGCACCCGCCTTGCGGAGTGGTCGCTGGCGCCCCGTCCGCTGGCCCGGCCGGTCATTCTCATCTCCGGCTGGATGGTGCCCTATTATCGGATGAATCCCATGTACCGCGTCCTGCTGCGCTGCGCGACGAACGCCGAGGAAATGGTCAGCCGCATTGGCTGCCCAATTTACCTGAGTATTCCGCGCCTCGGTAAACGTCTCGCGGAGCGATATCACTTGCACCCTTCGGTGGACGTGGTCGGCCTCTCCATGGGAGGCATCGTGGCGCGCGAGGCGGCCCGCCGGCGGCATCCCCCGAGGCTTTGCATCGCGCGCCTCTACACGCTGGCCACGCCGCACCTGGGGGCCCGCTCCATCGCGTGGCTGGTGCCGCACCACCAGGCCCAGAGCCTGCTGCAGCACGGCGCGTACCTCAACGAGTTGAACGACGATCCTGATTCGCGGAGTTTTCACATCGAGACGTTCAGCATCACCGGCGACCACATGGTGGGGCCTCACAGCGCGCACGGAATCGGCGATCACCACCACCCCTGGCCCAACGTGACACTCAACCCCGGACACCATTTCGTGCACGCCGATCCCAGAATCCTCATGACGGTCGCGGGAAAACTGCTGGGACACCTGCCGTGAGCAACGCCGCCGCGGTGCGACTGGAGGGCGTCGCCAGGGAATATGTGGAGGGTGGCGAGCGGCACCGCGTCCTGCACGCGCTCGACGCCGTCTTTGAGGCCGGCCGGTTTACCGCACTGGTCGGAAAAAGCGGCTGCGGAAAATCCACGCTGCTCAATCTCATCAGCGGGATCGACGCGCCCACCGAGGGTGACGTGTGGATCGGAGACGTCCCCATCACGAGACTCGCTGACCGCGAGCGCACGCTGTTCCGCCGCGATCGCATCGGCATCGTGTTCCAGTTTTTCAACCTTATTCCGACGCTGACCGTGCTGGAGAACGTGACGCTTCCCCAGGAGCTGGCCGGGCGCGGGCGCCGGGACGAGGCCATGCGGCAGCTGGAGCGCGTGGGACTGGCGGGCCGCGCCAGCGCGATGCCGGATCGACTCTCCGGCGGCGAGCAGCAGCGGGTGGCCATCGCCCGCGCGCTGGCCCACGATCCCGATTTGATTCTGGCCGACGAGCCGACCGGAAATCTGGATCCCGAAACCGGCGCGGCCGTGCTGGAATTGCTGCTGGAAATGACCCGCGCGGCCGGCAAGACGCTGGTGATGGCTACCCACAGCCTTGACATTCTGCCCTTTGCGGACGCCGTGTTCCAGTTTTCCGGGGGCCGTCTCGTGCAATGACCGCCCTGCTCCGCACCAGCCTGCGGTTCGCCCGCGGCCACCCGCTGCAAGTCGCGCTGCTGGTGCTCGGCGTGGCGCTTGGCGTGGCCGTGGTGGTGGCCGTCGACCTCGCCACGGCCAGTGCCCGCGCCTCGTTCGCGAGCGCGACGGAGACGGTTTCCGGGCGCGCCACGCACCAGGTGGTGGCGCCGGCCGGCGTGACGGTGGACGTCTATCGGCGGCTCAAGCTCACCGTTCCGGAATGCGCGCCGGTCGTGACCGGGACCGTGACCGTCGTGGGCGACGGGCACGCCATGCGCATTCTCGGCGTGGACCCCTTCGCCGAGGCCCCGTTCCGCGGCTACGTCCCGCGCACGGTGCCCGACCTGGGGGGATTTTTGACGCGGCCGGGCGCGGTGTTCGCCTACGGCCGAAAACCCGGGGACGTGCTTCGCGTGGCGGCCGGCGGCCGCGTGGCGCGACTCGTCGTCGTCGGCACCCTCACTTCGGCGGACCTCGCGGACGTGCTCTTGTGCGACGTTTCCACCGCGCAGGAAATCCTGGGGATGACGCGCCTGTCGCACGTCGATTTACGGCTTGAGCATGATCTGGAAAACGTCCGCGCGCTGCTGCCCCCGGACGCGCGCCTCGAATCCGCTCGCCAGCGCGCCGAGGGATTGCAGCGGATGACGGCGGCTTTCGAGTTGAACCTCACGGCCATCAGCCTGCTGGTGCTGGTGGTGGGAATGTTCTTGATCTACAACACCATCACGTTCTTCGTCGTGCAGCGCCGACCGCAACTGGGGATCTTGCGGGCGCTGGGTGCCACTCAAGGAGAGATATTCGTGCTGGTGCTGGCCGAGACGTGCCTGCTGGGCGCGGCCGGCGCCCTCCTCGGCCTGGCGCTCGGCGTGGCCCTGGGAAAGGGCGCGCTGTCCCTGGTGACGCGGACCATCAACGATCTGTATTATACGGTGCCGGCCGGTGGACTGCTGATTTCGCCCTGGCTGCTGCTCAAGGGAATCTTGCTGGGCGTGGGCGCCGCGGCAATTTCCGCCGTGCCGCCCGCGCTTGAGGCGGCGCGAGTGGCGCCGGCCGGGGTGCTGTCGCGCTCGGAGCTGGAGCGCAAGGCCGGGCGCGTCGTGCGCTGGGCCACGGCGGTGGGCGCGGCGCTTCTCCTGGCGGCCGGGGGATTGTTGCTTGCGCCCGGCCGCCGGCTGGATTTCGCCTTCGTGGCGCTGGCTCTCGGACTGTTGGGCGCGGCCTTCATGGTGGGGCTGCTGGGCGGCCTGCTGATGCGCGCGGTGACGCCGCTGGCCACCTTCCTCGGCGGGGCGCCGGCCGCGATGGCGCCGCGCGCCATCGCGCGCAACTTGAGCCGCACGGCGGTGGCGATGGCGGCGCTGATGCTGGCGGTATCGTCCATCGTGGGCGTGCAGATCATGGTGGGGAGTTTTCGCGCCACCTTCGAAGCCTGGCTGGACGTCACGCTGGCCGCCGATATTTTCGTGAGCAGCCCGTATAATCGGGTGAGCCACGCGGAAGGATTTTCCCGGGCGGTCGCCGGGAAAATCAGGTCGGTGCCCGGCGTAGCGCGCGTGGAGACCGCGCGCAACGTCCCGCTGGAGACGCCGGCGTACGGACATATTCAGTTGTTTGCGGTCAGCGATGCCGGGTCCCAGGGGCACCGCCTGGCGGCAGGGAGCATCGACGGATTTTCGAGCGGCTCGGTGCTGGTTTCGGAGCCCTTTTCCTGGCGCAACGGCATAAAGCCAGGCGACACAATTACGCTGCCCGGGGCGAACGGACCGGTGCAGTTTCCAGTGACCGGCGTGTTTCACGACTATGCCACCGAGCGCGGCGCGGTCATGATTTCCGACGACCGGTACCGTCGCCACTGGCGCGAGCCGCTCATCACCAGCGTGGCGGTGGCCGTGGCGCCTGGCGCGAACGTCGAGGAAGTCGCCGAGCGAGTGCGCGCGCGGGTCGCCGGCGCGCACCTGCAAGTACGCTCGCAAAAGGGCGTGCGCGCCCTGGCGCTGACCGTTTTCGACCGCACCTTCGCCATCACGTCCGCGCTCCGCGTGCTGGTGGCGGTGGCCGCGTTTATCGGCGTGTTGAGCAGCCTGATGGCGCTGCTGCTGGAGCGGGTGCGGGAAATTGGCCTCCTGCGCGCTCTCGGCATGACGGTGGGACAGGTATGGCGCCTCGTGCTGCTGGAAACCGCGCTGATTTCCAGCGCCGCGGGGTTGCTTGCCCTGCCGGTCGGGGCCGGGCTGGCGGCGGTGCTGGTGGACGCCGTCCACCCGCGCTCGTTTGGCTGGACGCTGGCTTTCGTGCCGCGGGTGTCGTATTTTGTCGAGGCGTTCGTCCTTGCGTTGAGCGCGGGTCTGCTGGCCGCGATCTATCCGGCGTCGCGCTTTGCCGCCGTGCCGCCCGGCGAGGCGCTGCGCACGGAATGATGCGGCTGACGATTCTGCTGATCGTGGTGGTTCTTGCGATCGCCTGGCCACGGCCCCCGCCGTCGCCCTCGGTAAGCGTGGTGGGCGCGCTGTCCGCGGAGAGCGAGGGATTTCTGCGCGCCACGCGACCGCGTCCGTTTGTTTTTCCGGAGGACGCCGGCCCGCACCCCGGTTTCCAGACGGAGTGGTGGTATTACACCGGCAACCTGCGGGCGGACGACGGGCGGCGCTACGGCTATCAACTCACGTTTTTTCGGCGCGCGCTCACGGCGGCGCCGGCCCGCAGAAAATCCCCGCTGGCGGCCCATGAGGTGTATTTTGCGCACCTCGCGCTGAGCGACATTCCCGGCCGCCGCTTCCACGCCTTCGAGCGCTGGAGCCGGGCCGCGGCCGGCCTGGCCGGCGCGCGCTCCGACGCGGTGTGGCTGGACACCTGGTCGGCGCGGGCCTACGGCGATCGGATTCGGCTGTATGCAGCCGAAGGCGAGTTCGCGCTCGACCTGCTGCTCACGCCGCAGAAAAGGCCCACGCCGCAGGGTCAGCAAGGCTTGAGTCGGAAGAGCGAGGGAAATGCGTCTCATTATTATTCCATCAGCCGGCTGGCCACCGAGGGAACGGTCACGCTGGACGGAAACCGCATCAAGGTTCACGGCCGTTCGTGGCTCGACCGCGAGTGGAGCAGCAGCGCCCTCTCCCGCGAGGTCAGCGGCTGGGACTGGTTTTCCCTGCAACTTTCCGACGGCCGCGACCTGATGCTCTACGTGCTGCGCCGCAAGGACGGCGGCGCGGATCGTTTTTCCAGCGGCACGGTAATCGATTTCGAGGGAAATCCCACGCCGCTCTCGTCCGCGGATTTCTCCGTGCAACCCCTCGACTGGTGGACCAGCCCGCGCACTCGCGTGCGTTATCCGGGCCGCTGGCGCGTGCGGGTGCCGGGCCACGGCGTGGATCTCCTGGTCACGCCGCGGCAGCCCGACCAGGAGCTGCCGCTCACCTTCACCTACTGGGAGGGCGCCGTCTCGGCCACGGGCGGCGGGCTCGAAGGCGAAGGCTACGCGGAGCTGACCGGATACTGATCCAGCCGCGCCCGCACCGTGGACAGGTAGGTGTGCCACCGGGGAAGGGCAGCCTGGATCATTTCGTAGACGAGACTCGGATCGAGTTCCTCATATTGATGGACCAGGCGATTGCGCACACCGGCCAGGGGGGCCAGGGCGCCGGCGGTATCGTGGTCGATCCAGCCGCACTGCAGCAAGGCGAAAAACGACGTGTAATAATCCGAGGGAGGAATCTTGCCAACGCTCTCGGCCACCTCTCCGTTGATTCCAACGGCGGCGTCCACCAGCAATTGGAATAGGCGATCGGTGCGATAGGGATCTTGAAGATAGGCTTCCTCGGTCGCCGGCAAAGAGGATTCGAGCTCCATCAAATAACGCGCCACGGCGTTGAGCTTTCTCTGGATCACGGGGACGTTCAAGGCCCAGTCGTCCTCCTCAAAGCGGGTGAAATAACGGCGATCACGTTCCTCCCACAGGCGTCGGTCCGCGTAGCGTTGCCAGGCGAAGCGACGCCACGTGGCGTAGGCGCCCGGGATCGTCTCGGCGAGCAAGGTTCCCCTGGCGACCTCCCATCCGAGCAGCCAGGACGTTTCCGAGAGCCACACGAAGTCCACGTCGCTGCGGCCCAAGGCGGCCATCACGTCGGTCAAGACTCCAACGGCCCGCCGGGGGGAGCACGGTCGTGACGGCATTGCAGCCAGATCCACGTCGCTGTCCGGGCGGGTCCGACCTGTCTGCTGCGAGCCGAACAGGACCACAAAGGCGAGCTCGTGCCGTTGGGCAACCTCTCGCCAGTCGATTTGCGCCAGAGTCGTGGCCATCTTGCTCTATTTCACCCCGGCTTTACGTTGCGCCTCCTGATTCGCCGGCGGCTGTCCGGGGTATGTCTCCCATCATCGACCTCGCGCGGCTGGGGATGCGCACCGTCGTGGAAGTGCGCATCGCGCGCGGTGGAGGCGTTGCGCAACACCCGGTCGCGCTGTTTCACGCGATCCGGTAGGGATTCGTCGGCGGACAGAAAACATGCCGCTCCATGTCCTGGATGCCCGAGCAGCGCGCCGCGATCCTGCGGTCGCAATCCCCCGAGCAGATGCACCTGGGCAACGTGCGTTGGGGATTTGACGGTAACCTCACCCATTTTTCGGATGCGGCCATTGATCCGGCCAGCTTGAAGAACGTTTACGTCGTCATCGAGCCATTCAAACCGGAATGGCTGGCGGCCCATTCATTCTTGTATTTTGAGTTCAGCCGGCCGGTGCTCAGCAGCGACGGTCGCTCCGATCACGGATTGTGCGTCTCGGTGGAGGCATTCTTGAAACCGGGCCAGGAATTCGGCCTGATCAGCGGCCTGATGAAGACTTTCGGCATCGTGTACCAGGTGAGCTCATGGTCGGACGTCGTTCGCAAGACCTGTCGACTGCTGCGCCATAAATTGATCCGCTACCAGCTCTACCTGAGCGAGGCGCAGAAACAATCGTTGCTGAAATTCAGCCTCGACGAGGCGCTGCGCCCCCGCGACGGCGAGTATTACAACACGCTGAACAATTCGTGCTTCACCAACGTGGTGCGCCAGGTGAACAGCGTGCTGCCGCGCCGCCAGCGCATGGCCGAGTGGGCGGTGCCGCGCTTCTTCCACAGCCCCTTCACGGCGCTGCCCAACTGCGCGGAGTTGCTGCTCGACCGCCACCACTTGCTGACCATGTCCCCGCCGGTGCTCACCCAGCCGGAGCCCCCCGCCCCGCAGGCGAGCCACTCGTCGCTCGGCCTCGTCCTGGCCGGGCTCAGCACACAGCCCTTCTGGGAGCAGGGGATGGCCGCCGTGGGCCTCCTCACTGGAGTGCTCAGCGTGGACGCCGCCAACGAGGCCGCCGTCATCCTGGGCGGGCTGGCCGGCCTGGAGGTGGGCCGCACCCTCTCCGACCTCGTCGTCAGCCGCACCCACACGATCTTCGAGCCCTGCGACCAGTACCTCGATTGACCGGCACTTCAGTTGCATGAAAGAAGACGGTAACGGGGTGGGACGCTCAGCCTGTTAACACTTCGTTCGTTGCGGAGGCGGCCGGGCGTCTGTATACTCGCCGCATGGCTATTTCTCCCATTGGGTCGTGGCAGGCCCGGGCCCGCGAGACGCTCAAGGCAAAGCCGTCCGGAGGCCTCGCCCAGGCGCTTGACAGCATCGCGCCCGCGCTGCCGCTCGGCGAGCCGACCGCCGTCCTCAAGGTGGTGCGCGCCGCGGTAGCCGCCGTTCCCGCGGCCAGCGAGGGGATCGCCGCGGCCGGCCTGGGCGCCCTGGCCAGCGGAGGCGCATGCGGATCGGGGCCCCTGGCCGCGCTTATCCTCAACCTGGCGGACGCCGCGGGCGACGACAAGGCGCGCTGGAAGGTGACCAACGCCGCGCTGCAAGCGGCCGCGAAGGAAGCGCCCGACGTGCACGTGCGCCAGCAGGCGGGGATGCTCAAAGCCGGCGCCGACGGAGCGCAACACCTCGACGCCTCCCTGGCCGCATCCAGGGCCGGCCTCAAGGCGATGGCCGGCGCGGGAGATTACCTTTCGTTCCTTGCTTTCGACATGGTCTGTGGCGACGACGCCCTGAGCCATCTCGCGCGCTCCCGGAAGGCCGCCGGCTGGACGTTGCGCGGCCTGGGGCGCACCATGGCCGAGGCGGTTGGGGAGGGCGGCGGCGCCGAGGAACGAGGGCGCGTCGCGAAGGCCGCCCTGGCCTACCTGGCTGGCGTCGGGGACCAGGTGGGCCGCATGGCCGACAAAGCCGTGGCCGCCATGAAGTACAGCGACACCTCGCGCAACGCCGCCCTGGCCGCCCTCAGGATCGGCGACGGCGCGCCGCTGCAACGCATGGCCGTGGCCGCCCGGGACGGCCTGGGCGCCGCGGTGGCCCAACGCGACGGCAGCGGTCGCTGGGTGGACGAGAAGACGCCCTTTGCCCGCGCCTGCCTCGGCGAGATGTCGGCCCAATCCGATTTTGCCGCGATGGGCGTGGACATGATTGACGCGTGCCGCTTCACCCACTCCGTCGAAGGAGTGGGGCAGGGGATATTCGCCGCACTGGCCGGCGGAACGCTCGACGATCGCCAGGCCGCTTCGGTGATTTACGGCATCGTCAGCAAGGGACACGCCGGCGACGATTCGTCGTCCAAGTATCAGGACGACCGCTCCGGGCTTGCCCGAGTGGGCGCGGCCTGGCTGCGCGATCACGGCGCGGAGGAAAATACCCGCAAGTGGGGCGGGCTGCTGCACGCTGTTCTGGCGCCGGGAAAATTCACCGACAGCAACGACGCAATTGCTAAAGTCGGGTTCAATGCGGTCGGGCACCCCTTCAACGACGCCGGCATCGCGGCCGCCCTGCGCAAAATGGTAAAGGGCGCGCTCAACACCAATAATGCTTTGTACAAATTCCAGGCGGATAAATCCACGATCATTGCGGCGGCCATGCCGGTGCTTGACGCGCCTCTTGCGTCGAAGCGCGTCCTGGGATTGTGGCGGGAGGCGGGCAAGGACGTCACCTTCGCATCGACCGGAGAAACCCTGGCACTGGACGCCCTGAGCGCCATTGAGGGCGGGCAGGACTCGGACCGCGATCTCGCGCGACTCGCGGTGCGGATGGTCAAGAACGCGACGGCCGGACAGACGTCCGCCTACGACTACGCGGACGACAAGACCGGCGTGGCGCTGCGCACCGCGCGCCATATCTCCCAGACCGCGAAGGACCCCACGGTAAAGGGCTGGGCGGACACTCTACTGGGCGCCGTGGACGGCACCTCCTTCACCAGCACCTGCGCGACGCTGGCCGAGGACCTGCTGGGACGGGCCGGCCACCCCGTCCCCGACGCGCGCGGATTGGCCCGACTGGGACGCAAGATGGCGGACAAGGCGACGGCCTCCTACTCCACCACCGGCCGCTACTATGACGACAAGCGGGCCGTCGCGGCAAACTTCCTCAGCCTGGTTTCAAGCGCCGCCAGAGACGACGCCACGCGCATCGCGGCGGCGGTCGCCCGCGAGGCAATCCGCTCGGCCCGCTACACCGAATCGACCGGTCCCATCGCGAGCAAGGCGTTCAAGGCGCTGGAAGCCGGGGAATTGACCCGCGTGCAGGCCGCGCAGGTCGCAGTCGATTGCATCGGCGCGGCCATCTGGACCACCGACGAGGACGACCGCGGAGACGTCTCCGTCGCGGTCGTGGCCACCCTGGCGCGCATGGAAATGGCGCACGCGCGCACCGCCGTGGCCCTTGACGCGGCACGGGCCATGCTGGAGGGCAGCAACGACACGCGCTCGCGGATCCTGGCGGCCCAGTCAGTGCTGTCCGCCTGGGCCGCGCACGACGGGGCCGGCCCGATCGACGGAGTGGCGCTGGTGGAAAGTGCGGCGTCGAGCGTGGAGGATTCCAGCGAAAGGCTCCGCATGCTGCGCGAGGCGGTCCCGGTGCTGTGCGCCATGAAGGGCGAGCAGGAAGCGAAGGACGCAAAGGCGTTCGCCGCGAGCGCGTCGTCCTGCGAAAAGCTGCTGGCCCACGCACGCTCGGTGGCCTTGCGCCCCACCCAGAAGGAGCAGGTTGAGAGGATGGTCGAGCGCCTCAACAGCGGCACGACGGCCGGCGACTCGAAGGTGCAAGACGAAGGCGAATACGTGATCGTCGCTGGAATCCGCGTGAAGAAACGCGGCACGGCCCCCGGGGAGGCTCACTGACCCGGGAGGGCGAAGCGCCCCCCGATGGACATCCTGGTCTTCACGCTGCTCGTCGGCGCCGGGTCGTTCGCCGCCGGCGTTCTCGGCGCGCTGACCGGGCTTGGCGGCGGCTCGCTCCTCGTCACCATGCTGGTGCTCTTCTTCGGTGTCGACATGCACTACGCAATGGGCGCCTCGCTGGTTTCGGTGATCGCCACCTCGTCGGGCGCGGCGGCGGCCTACGTGCGCGAGGGCTATTCCAACCTGCGGGTGGGGATGGTCCTGGAAA
>VGFD01000162.1 GCA_016868975.1 Armatimonadota bacterium
GTCCCGCCCAGCGGCAGTATTCCACCGCATCCCACCATGAAACCATCGTGACCGGGGCCAGATCGCCGGAGCGGGCGGCACAGGTCTGCCAGTCCGAGGTGGCGCGGTAGCCGGTCGCGCGCGTGAAGGTTGCGAACTGGACATTGGTCACCTCGCAGCGGGCCATGAAGAACGCCGGCAGGTACACGCGGTGCCGTGGGCCCTCGTCGCGCGCTTGCGACCCCATGATGAAGGGCCCGGCCGGAATGCGGACGAGCACCGAGCCGTCCTGCGGATTGACGTACTCGCCGAAGCCCCGGGAATTGCGCCCAATGAACTGAAGGCCGGAGGGTGGCCGCGGCGCTTCCGGGCGCGTCCCCCTGGCGATGCAGGCGGCCAGCACCAGGCAGGCCGCCAGCAGGATGAAACGACCTCTCCATGCAGATGTCATACCGCTGTGCACCGCACCGGCATTCGAGCCTGCGGCCCGCGGGCCCTCCGGCGAGAGGGAAGAGGAGGGCGATTCGGAAGTGTTCTCCATGCATCGGCTGCAGATCTCCCTGATGGGTGTCGCTGTGTTGCTGTCTCTGATCCTGGCGGGCATCCACTCGACCCGGGTCCCGTCCGCCGATCCAGCGCCCGCCGGGACCTTCCGTGCCCCGGCGGTCTCCATCTACGAGGAGCGCGATCCGTTCCAGCAGGATCTGCAGCGGCTGGCGGCCGCCGAGCGCGCGCTGGCCGATTGCATGGATGCGCCGAGCGAGGCGAAGCGGCGGGGGGCGCGCGAGGCCCTGTCGCAGCTGCGCCTGTGGCGGAGCGCGCAGGTCGGCCGCCTGTATCGGCACTATCTGGAAGCCACCTCTGCCGGCGATGCCAGGGTGCCGCCCTTGAAGTCCTGGACCGATCGCGAAGCCTTCCACTGTTTCTTCCGCTCGCCGCAGGCCGTGCGCGAACTGATAGCAGCCGGCCAGGCGCTGCAATGCTTCGACAACCAGGCGCGCCTGCGGATCGCGCTCCAGCAGTATGTGGCGGCACATCCGCAGGGCCTGCCGGCGCGTCTCTCCGATCTGGTCGGGCCGGGCCTGGGCGCGCTGTCGATGTGTCCTGCAGCGGGTCAGGACGTCTACTCTTCGTCCTACTGGCGCCAGTCCGGTGACCGCTCGCGGCTGATCTTCTGCGACCGGCATGCGGCGGCGGGCCTGCGGGAGATCGTGAGCGGACTTCACGCCACCGTGACGCATCCCCCCATGGATGCCGCCCTGCCGAGGCTCAACGCGCTCACCCAGCTGCGGCGCGGCGTTTTCAGCGACGAGCGCGCCCCCTGTTACAAGGCCTTTCTCGATCCCGCTGCCTTCCATCCCGGCGAGGTCGTGGCCGACATCGGATGCGGGCTGGGCTTCTTTGCTTTCGAGATCGCGCGGCGTGTCTCTCCACGGGGACGCGTCCTGGCACTCGACGTGGAGAGGGACTTGCTGGCCTTCGTGGCTGCCGTGGCGCACCGCAACCCCGGGCTTGCCGTGACGGCACGCCGTTGTCCGCAGGACCGCGTCGGCCTGCCGGAGGCCTTGATTGATGCGGCCTCGCGATCTTCACCTTCCAGATCATCGCCGGGCCGTCGAGCGGCAAGAACGACCAGGCCGCGGTCGGCTGGCTGCGGACCGTGTATCGCGCGCTCCGCCCCGGCGGCCGCTTCGTCCTGATCGAGAACGAGCGGCTCATCCGGCGGAAGTGGCTGCAAGCCGTCATGGCAAAGGCAGGCTTTCGCGCATTTCGAGTGATGGCGCGCGATCGGGTTCCCAGTGAAGGAGGCGAGCCCCAGGACGGCGACTACTTTCTGATGGGCAGGAAGCCGACCGGCTGAGGTGCGGCCTGGCGGAGGCTGCCTGTTCACAAAGCGAGCGGGCGCACCGGCGGCTTGCGGAGAATCAACGTGGACTGGTCCATGGGCGTGAGGAGCAACAGGCCCGCCTGTTGAAACCTCCGCAGCGCCTCGTCGGACATGCCGCGGTTGGTGACGACCAGCATGCGGCTGCCCGGTTTCATGGCATGGCAGCAGCTCGTCACGAACCCGTCCAGATCCTCGCGCGCCACCAGCGACAGCACGCCGCACAGCAGCAGTGCGTCACATGATTGCCGGGGAAGCCGCGTGTCGTTGCGCACGGACTGGATGACCTCCACGTTGGTGCGCTTCTCCGCCCGCGCCACGTTGCGCAGGAAGGCGGCCACGGATGCATCGATGTCGACCGCCAGCACGCGGCCGCGCGGCCCCACCCGGTCGGACAGCGGCCAGGTGAGAATGCCGCTTCCGGCGCCGATGTCCCCCACGCACGCCCCGGCCGGCATGGCGTTCAAGAAGTCCCGGGCAGCGGGCGACAGAGGTCGCTGCAAGGTGCAATCCATCGCCTGCCGCAGCGCCTCGGAGAATCCGGGACCGGCGGCTTCGTCCTGGCACGAACGCGGGCCGACGGCGGCGTCGGCGGCAAGGTTCGGGTCGGTCCGGCTGGCGGGGAGCACGCAGCGGAGGCCGATGACGGACGGGGTGTCCTGTTCCGAGAATGCGGTGCGGAAACGGCATTCGTTCCATTCGCGCATGGCCGGCCATGCGCCGCCTTTCACCAGCCGCAGACGCCCCTTGAAGGCGAAGCCGGTGGAACTGGCCAGTCCTGCGGCCTCCGAGCAGGTCCAGTGGAACACGTTGCCCACCATGTCCTCGGCTCCGAAGGGGCTGGCGCCCTGCGCGTGATGCCCCACCGGAGCGATGCCGCGCGCCAGCGCGACGTTGGCGTCATGCCAGACGTCGCCCCATGGATAGCGGCGCTCGGTCGGTCCGCGTGCCGCCATTTCCCACTCTGCTTCCGTCGGCAGCCGCTTTCCGACCCAGGCGGCATAAGCTGCCGCCCAGTCGTATCGAATGCCCACCACCGGGCTGTCCGGCGGGGTGGCGACGGTGTCGGGGGCCGCGCGGACCGTGCCGTCCCTGAGCAGCTTCGTGTCCGCGGCGTTGCACATCGGCTCGGCGACGCGGCCGATGGCGTGAAGGAAGGTGCGGAACTGCGCCACGGTGACCGGGTACTTGTCGATGCAGAAGGCCTCGAGCCGGTACCTTTCCTCACGCTTGCTGCCGGGGGGACGAATCACGATGTCTCCGCCGGGCACGTCGACCATGCCCTCCCTGGAGCCACCGCCTCTCTCCATCAGAGGCCCGCCGATCCAGAGCAGCAGCCCTTGCACCATCAGGAAAACCATCACGACGACCGCGAGGCGCACTCTGGCGGCGATGGAGCATCACCCTGCCTTCCAGCGTTACCGGACGAAGACCCAGTACTTCCTCCGCCCGGAGGTGAAGTGCGGGCTATCGTGCATGAAGCACTGCTGCAGCTTCAGGCCGGCTGCGGCGGCCTGGGACTCGTACAGGCCCGATGGCGGCAGCATGGTGCTTTCCATCATGATGACAAGATGCCCGCCCTTCTTCAAGGCGCGGACCATGCTGAAAAAAGGAGGCAGGTCGCCTCTTTTCGGGGGGTCGAATACGTGGATGTCCACCAGCAGCACCAGGTCTGCCAGCGCGGCGGGCAGCCCCAGATCTTCGGCCATGCCATGATGCGCGATGACGTTGCGTGCTCCTTCGCGGGCGGCTCGATACCGCACGAACGAGACCAGCTCCGGGTCGATGTCAACGGCGTACACCCGTCCGCTGCCGTGCACGATGCGGGCGAGAGGAAGGGTGTAGGAGCCGAGACCGCATCCCACATCAATCACGATGCTGTCGGGCGTCAGCGGCACCAGTTGCTGCAGCCTCTCCACCTCGCCCGTCCGCGGATACAGGTAGTCGCTGAGAATCGACCACAGGCCTCGATCGGCCGGCTCGACATGCACCCCGGACCCGTTGCGTGGACAGACGACGGAGCCGTCCGCAGTGCACCGGTACGCGATGCTTCCGTCAAACGGGCAGCGCACGCCCTCGGCCGTCCACTGCGCCAGCAGGGCGGCGTACGTGGCCGGCGGGTGCAGCTGCAACTCGCGTTGCAGCTTCTTGCGGTTTTCCCCGCACCGCTGGTGGAGGAGGAATTGCAGCGTGGTCTCCAGCCGGGCGCGTCGCTCGTACAGGTAGGTGGCGGCCGTCAGCGCCTCCGCGGTGCGCGACCGACGATCGTTGAGCAGGAGGTCGGCCAGCGCCTGCTTGGTGACGGCCGGGGACTGCTGATGGTGGTTGCGCAGGACGCGCAGCGGTTTCGGGTCACCGCCGTGGATCATGGCAAAGAGCGCATGATACTCCTCGGCGTCATAGAGCGCCAGAGCCGGCGGTACAGGCGGGCTCCCGGCCGTCGTGGCAGTGCTCCTCGGCTCTCTCACCGTGCTCCAACAGCAGACGCTCAACCCTGTCGCCGCGCACGTCAGGACACACGCTACACCCAGGCGCAACGCCGAAGCACGCATCGTCTCCCCCTCACAGTGGCACACCTCCCAGGTGGCGGCAGATTCCTTATCCTGGATCCTTTGTGCCCAGGACGCCGCTGTCCTGCCTTAACGAGCGAATTGCAACACGTATCCTCCCTCGCGCAGCGACTCTTCCGCCTGCAGTCGAAATCCATGCGCCTCGAGATGGTGCACCGGGATGTCTCGGGACAGGGCGGAGTTGCTCGACGGAGGGATAGGTGGTTCAATGGCCGTCCCCTGGCCAGCAAGAGTGGCTGCGCGGAGGGAGCCAGCGGGGAATCCTGAGTTTGTTACATCCTGGCAGTCTTCCGGCAACACGAGCGGGCCAACTGCGTCGCGCCGCGCTGACAAAACAGCCTGCGCGGAGCGGGATAACCGGCCCGGTGCGGGATATCCGGTTCAGCGCGGGATAACCCGCCCGGGAGCGGTAAACTTACCAGCACCGGGCGGGATATCCCGCAGCAATCAGCGCCATCGGCAACGAAATACGCGGCCTCTACGACCGGCCGCCGCTGTCGAAGAAGTTTCTCGCCGACGAATGGGATGTCGATCGCATTGCCCTGCGCAAGCAGGAAGAAATCACCGCCCTGAATGTTGACTGGCGGTTCGGCACCACCGCAACCGCGCTCGACACTACGAACAGAACCGTCGCCACCGCAGGCAACTTCATCTATGACGCCTGCATCATCGCCACGGGCGGCACCGTGCGACGCCTGCCCAAACAGCCCACCCACACCGGAAGCATCAACGGCATCTGGATTCCGCGCGCTTCGGCACGCGGATCCCATCAATGATCACGAAGTCCTCTCCGGAAATTACCCGGGGATTTTCGCGGGCCTCCGCCGGGAGCGTCACCCGCGCGCGACGAAGCGCCGGCGCGGGATTTTGCACCACGTAGACCTGCGCGCCCCGGGGCCGCGGCCCCTTCACCAGATTGCTCGCCTCCGAGGCGTATGCGATCTGCCGTCCGTCCGGGGACAGCGTTCCGGCGTAACTCTCACCGTTGGCCCTCGCCTCGCCGTCGGGGGTGCTGACCAGCACGGTCTCCAGCGTTTCCATGTCGCAAACCTGAACCTGGCCCGACGTGGTGTAGGTGAGAAAGCGGCCGTCCGCGCTGAGATCCGCTGACCACGCGTCTCCTTCGAGCAGCCGCGTGGCGTCCACGGTCTGGCCGGTCTGGCGGTCGTGCACGAAAATGTGGCAATGCCGGGGTGCGCCCTGAGCTGGCAAAGCCGCCTCGTGCTCGAGATTCGTCGAGAACGAGCGGAACGCCACGAAGCGGCCGTCCGCGCTGATGGCCGGGCCGCCGGAGCCTAGATTTCCGGTTTCTCCGTTGGCGGCGCGCGACACGCAGGCCGTCTCCCCGGTCCGCGTGTCGTGCACGAAAACATCCGAATTTCGGTTGGTGTCGCCGTCCACCAGGTTGGGGGCGTCCGAGGTGAAGGCCACGAAACGACCGTCGCCGCTGAGCCGGGGCTCCGACGACGCGCCGCGGGCCTGCGCGCCATCCGACGCCACGCTGACGCGCCGCGTATCGCCGCTCGTGCGATCAAACAGAAACACGTCGCTCTTTCGGTTGCTGTCGCCCGCCACCATGTTGTCCGCCAGCGAGGCATACGCCACGAACCGGCCGTCCGCGGAAATCGAAGGCGCGTTCGAAAAGTGATTGCCATTTTTGCTGACGCACGTGGTGACCCCGCTGTCGCGGTCGTGCACGAAAACGTCCTCGGCGTGGTTGTCGTCGCCCGCCACCAGGTTGCTGGCGCGGGACGCGAAGGCCACCACCTTGCCGTCCGCCGAGATGACCGCCGAGGAGGAAATCTCGTTGCCGTTGGTGATGCGGGTCAACCCGTGCCCGTCGTGCACGAACACGTCGGTGACGTGATTCGTGTCCCCGTCCACCAGGTTCGGCGCGTCCGAGGAGAACGCCACCACCGCGCCGTCCGCCGAGATGGCGGGGCGCTGCGAGGCGCGCTCTCCGGGCGTCCCGTCGGGCCGCTCGGAAAGTCGTCGGGGACGGCCGTGGAATGCGCGGTCGGAGCCGAACACCACGGATGCCGGGTCTGGCATGGCGCGTGCAGTATACACGCGCGCCGACCCGCGGTTGTAAACGTCAGATGAACAGCTTGGAAGGGTCCACCCGCTCCAGCGTGCGGATATCGCCATCAACTGGCGCCGGGACACGATCCCCACCACGCGGTCACCTCGGCGTGGTCGAGCCGGGCCTTTCCTACGGGCTTGGCGACGGAAACAATAACGCCACGGACGACGCACTGCGGGTAGAAAGATACGTCGTTCGCGGCAAGTACAGCCTATCTGAGGCCGGTGAGGCGCGCATGACCCTGGGATGAGGGTTCGATGAGGATCAGGATCCTTCGCGCAGGGAATATCCCACGCCGCGCACCGTGTGGATCAAGCGCGGCAGATCCATGGATTCCACCTTTTCACGCAGCGACTTGATATTCACGTCGATGATGTTGGACTCGCCCATGTGATCCGAGCCCCACACGGAGGTGAAAATCTGCTCGCGGGTGAGCACCTGGCGGGGATTGCGCAGGAAGTACTCGAGCAGGGAAAATTCCCGGGCGGTCAGCGCGACCGAGCGCGGGCCGCGGAAAACTTCGCGGGTGGACGTATCCATGGTGAGGTCGGAGAAGCGCAGCACGGAGGCCTGCTCGTTGCGCCCTACCCGTCGCAGCAGCGCGCGGATCCGCGCCAGGAGTTCCTCGATGGCGAACGGCTTGACGAGGTAGTCGTCCGCGCCGCTCTCCAGGCCGGCCACCCGATCCGCAACCGAGTCGCGGGCCGTCAGCATGAAGATGGGCGTGCGGGAGACGCTGCGGATGCGCTCGGCCACCTCCAGTCCGCTCATCCCGGGCAGCGTCACGTCCAGCACCAGCAAGTCCGGGCGCACGGTGTTGAAGCGTTCCACGGCTTCGTCCCCGGTCTGGGCGCTTTCCACGCGATAGCCTTCGAAGAGCAGGCGGCGGCGGACGGCGGCGTGGACCGCCGGATCGTCCTCAACGAACAAGATGAGCTCTTTGCCGGTGGTAATGGCCACTCCAACAGATTCGCACGCAAACCCGAGGATCCTCGCTGTCGGGCCGGTGAAGGAGTGGAAGGAGCCGCGGCTGCCTCCGCCGGTTGTTAACAAACCGGATCCTGTACCGGGAGCCTTTTCCGAGTGATACCCAACTATGAGAGCCCGGCTTGTGACCGTCAATGCGGGGGATTATTTTGGCCCGGCGGGTGGGCCTTTTGGCCGCGCGCCCAAGCCGGCGCTTGAGGTCGAGGCGCTCGGCCGGGAATTGCACGACATCGATGGCGACGTGGTCGCCATGCAAGAAGTGCAGTCCCGCGAGGTGATGGACAGCTTCCTCCCGGACGCTTATCCGCATCGCGCGTTTTTCGAGACCAACGACCGGGGCCAGCGCAATTTCGCGATCCTCAGCAAGCACCCGATTCTCGAGACGCAGTCGAATCGCGGGCACCTGCTGAGTAGCGGCCCGGAAAAGCATCTGACCCGCGACGTGGGCGAGGCGCTTATCGACGTGGGCGGCTGTCCGGTGCGGTTCTACGCGACCCACCTGCGGGCCGATCCCTATTACGGCGGCAAGGTGACCCCGGAAAAAAAGAAGGCTTGCGAGGAGACCCGCATGGCCGAGGCGCGGGCGCTGCAGGAAATTATTCTGGCGGACATGCCGGGAATTCCCGGCCAGCGCTACGTGGTCATGGGGGATCTCAACGCGGCGCCCGGCAAGCCGGAGATTGCCGCGCTCACAACGGCGGAATCGCCGAAGCTGGTGGACACGCTGGGTGGGCGCAACGACGAGGCGGTGTGGTCGCATCCCGCAACCCGCGAGCGCAAGGACTTCATCCTGGTGTCACCGAGCATCGGGCTGGTTGCGGCTGACGTCCGCCGCACCGCGGAGGCCGGCGTGGCGTCGGACCACCGCGCTCACTGGGCGGACGTCGAGCTTTCATAATCTCTACAAGGTGGCCGAGCCCAGCACGTCGAGCTGGCCGAAATCCCCGGTGGCCAGCCGTCCGGCAAAAATCACCGCAATATCCCCCGCTTTCGCCAGCCCCGACTCGAACGCGGCGCGCCGCGCGTGTTTGAGCACGTCGTCGGTGGTGGCCGCCTCCGGGATCTGCACCGCCACCACGCCGAAGTGCACTTGCAGACGTCCCACCACGCGGCTGTCGGGCGTGACCGCGAGGATGGGCGCCCGCGGGCGGAACTGGGAGATGCGCCGGGCGGTATCCCCGGACCGCGTGCACGCGATGATAAGGCGCGCGTCCAGGCGCTCGGCCACTTCGCAGGCGGCCAGGCTGAGGGCGTTGCGGTCGCTGGTTTCCCGCAGGTCCATGACGCGCTCGAAGGGGATGGCGCCCTCGGCCTCCTCGCAGATGGCGCCCATGGTGCGCACCGCGTCGACCGGCCAGACGCCCACCGCGGTCTCGCCGCTGAGCATCACGGCGTCGGTGCCGTCGAGCACCGCGTTGGCCACGTCGGCGGCTTCCGCGCGGGTGGGACGCGGGTTGCGGATCATCGAGTCGAGCATCTGGGTGGCGGTGATGACCGGCCTGGCGTGCGCCCGGCACAGCGCGATGATGCGCTTCTGCTCCAGCGGGACGCGCTCCAGGCGGGTCTCCACGCCGAGGTCGCCGCGGGCCACCATGGCGCCGTCCGCGGCACGCACGATGTCCTCCAGGTTTTCCAGGGCCTCGAACTTCTCGATCTTGGCGATGACCGTGGCCGCGCCGCGCACCCGCTCGCGCACTTCGGCAACCTCCTCGGCGCGCCGCACGAAGGAGAGCGCCACCATGTCCACGCCCATCTCCAGCCCGAAGTCGAGGTCGCGCCAGTCCTTTTCGGTGACCGCCGGCACGCGCAGCCTGACGCCGGGAAAATTCACTCCCTTGCGCGAGGACAGCGCGCCGCCCACGACCACCTTGCAGTGGAGGCCGTCCTCGCGGATGTCCTCGACGCGAAGCTCCACGAGGCCGTCGTCGATGAGGATGCGCGCGCCGGCCGGCACGTCCTCGGCGAGGTGCGGATAGGTGACGTCGCCGGGGCCCAGCACCAGGGTCTCTCCCGCGGCCACCGTGCGGCTGGGGATGTCCCCCAGGCGGATCTTGGGGCCGCACAGGTCCTGGAGGATGCCGACCGGCCTGCCCACGCGCTCGGCCGCGGCGCGCAGCATGCGGACGGTGTCGCCGTGCGTCGCGTGATCGCCGTGGGAGAAGTTGAGGCGGGCCACGTTCATGCCGGCCCGGATGAGGGCCTCGAGGGCTTCCGGAGTGCGGGTGGCGGGGCCCAGCGTGCAAACGATGCGGGTGCGTCTCATGGGGCGCGGGGTTCGCGGGCAATCGTTAACATCCCCTCAACACCCTTTGCGGGGGTGGGTGGTACCATGTCGGATGGACACGAGCCCCCGCGTGGTTACCCGGAAGGAGCACCGAGTGCAATGAACACCACGATTGAGACGACCCGTACTCCCACCTTTGCGGCCGGGCGGCCCCAAGCCGCGGCGGCGCGGCCCCCGGTGGACGAGGACAAGATCGAAGTCGGCGGCGCGCTCAATCCCCCGGTGAACGAGGGACGGCTCCTGCAGAATTTTCTCCGCCTCGTGCAGATTCCGGGCAACACGCGCAACGAGCGCCGCATCGCGGACACGCTCAAGCAGGATTGCACCGCGCTGGGCTACGAGGTGTTCGAGGACGACGCCGGCCAGCGGATCGGTGGCAACGCTGGCAACCTGATCGTAAATATTCCCGGCAACGTGCCCGGCGCGATGCCGATTCTCTTCGCCGCGCACATGGACACGGTGCGTCTCGCGGTCGGCGTGAGGCCGCAGATTCGCGACGGGATTATCAGCAGCGACGGCACCACCGCGCTGGGCGGCGACGATCGGGCCGGCTGCGCGGAAATCATGGAAGCGGTCCGCGAGGTCACCGAAA
>VGFD01000163.1 GCA_016868975.1 Armatimonadota bacterium
ACCTGGAGCTGGTCGAGACGCTGCTCGGGCGCGAGCGGCGCGGCAGCCTGCTGTGGGTGCTGGATGCGTGCGCCACCTCGATGGGCGCGCGCCTGCTGCGCACCTGGCTGGAGCGTCCGCTGCTCGACCGCGGCCGCATCGAGGCGCGCCACGACGCGGTGGAGGAGATGGTCACCCAGCTCCAGCGCACGGACCGCATGCGCGCGATCATGGAGCGGGTGTTCGACCTGCCGCGCTTGCTCTCACGATGCATTTACGGGACCGCCAACGCGCGCGACCTGCTCGCCCTGGCGCAATCCCTGGAGCGCCTGCCGGAGCTGAAATCGGCCGGCGCACAGGCGCGCGCCGAGCGGCTGCGCGCGCTGCTGGACGGACTGGAGCCCATCGAGCCCGCCAGGGCGGTAAATCTGGGGAAACAGGCCGCGCAGCAGGCCGTTCAAGCTGGGGAGGCGTCGGCTGGGGAGGCGTCGGCTGTGCCTACCCGTCCCCTGGAGGATCTGCGTGATCGCCTGCTGGCCGCGATCCACCCCGAATGCCCGGCCACGGTGCGCGAGGGGAACCTCATCCTCACGGGCTGGAACGCCGAGCTCGACGAGCTGCGCGACATCCGCGACTCGGGCCGCGCGCGCATCCGCCAGATGGAGGACGCCGAGCGCGAGCGGACCGGCATCAAGTCGCTCAAGATCGGCTACAACTCGGTCTTCGGCTACTACATCGAGGTCACGAAGTCCAATCTGTCCGGGGTGCCGTCGCACTACGTCCGCAAGCAGACCATCGCCAACGGCGAGCGCTACATCAACGAAGAGCTGAAGGCCTACGAGGAGAAGATCCTGGGCGCCGACGAGCGCATCAAGGGCCTGGAGTACGAGCTGTTCAGCGATCTCGTGCGGGAGGTCGCGGCCCGCCAGGAAGCGCTGCGCGGTGTGGCCGAGCGGCTCGCGGAAATCGACGTGCTGTGCTCGCTGGCCCACGTGGCCGCGCGCAACGGGTACGTCCGCCCGACAATGACCGACGACAGCGCCCTGGCCGTGGAGGGCGGACGCCACCCCGTCGTGGAGCGCGTGACCGACGCCGCGTTCGTCCCCAACGACCTGTACGTGGACGGGGGCGACGAGCGCCTCCTGATCATCACCGGGCCCAACATGGCCGGCAAGAGCACCTACCTGCGGCAGGTCGCGCTGATGTCGGTGATGGCGCAGATCGGCTCGTTCGTGCCGGCCCGCACCGCGCGGCTGGGGATTGTCGATCGCGTGTTCACGCGGGTGGGAGCGTCGGACGACCTGCACCTGGGGCAGTCCACGTTCTTCGTTGAGATGAGCGAGGCCGCCAACATCCTCAATAACGCCACCGCGCGCAGCCTGGTGATCCTCGACGAGATCGGGCGCGGCACCAGCACTTTCGACGGGCTGTCCATCGCCTGGTCGGTGGCCGAGTACCTGCACGACGCCATCCGCTGCAAGACGCTGTTCGCCACCCACTTCCACGAGCTGACCGCGCTGGAGGGGGAGCTGGCCGGCGCCCGCGCCTACCGCGTGGCCGTCAAGGAGAACCGCGACGACGTGGTCTTCCTGCACCGCATCTTGCGCGGGGGCTCCGACAAGTCGTACGGCATCTACGTGGCCCGCCTGGCCGGGGTGCCCGTTCCCGTGCTCGATCGGGCCCGCGAGGTGCTCGCCGAGCTGGAGCGCGAGCGCCACCCGGAGCGCGCGACGGCGGCTGCCCAGGCGGCGCCCCGGGTGCAGCAGCTCACCTTGTTCGATGCCCCCCAACATCCGTTGCTCGACGAGATCCGACAGGCCCGCATCCTGGAGCTGACGCCGCTGGCCGCGCTGAACCTGATCCACGAGTGGCAGAAGCGCCTTCTTTGAGGCCGACTCAAGGGGAACGGCAGGAATCGGATCTAGTTGACACTAATTCCGGTCCCATGTCACGCGACCGACGCAGTCAGCGGGAGGAGGATTGATGGTCGAGTATTCACGCAACATCGGCCGTCTCATGGTGGCTTGGCGCTGGCTTCTGTTCCTCTTCGTGGCCTTCGAGGCGATGTGGGACCATCCGCAGTTCTACGTTCAGATGAGCAAGCTGAGCGACCGCGCGGTCCACGCGACGCCGACCTTCAGTCCGGTGTTCTTTCTGGGACTGTTGTTTGCGTGGTCGATCCTGGCCTCGGCGCTGCAATTCCTCTTCAAGTCGCCCTATCGCAACATCGCCGTCGCGGTGGTGGACGCCGCGTTCGCCATCCTCGCGGTGATGAGCCAGCGCACGCTGTTCGGCGCGATGTTGTTCTCGCTGCCCGCGCTCAACGTGTTCCCGCTGGGGATGCTGGGCGGCATCGGCACCAGCGCGCTGCTCGCCGTGCTGTATCCCTGCCTGGCCCTGATCATTTCGCGGGATCCGTCGGCGGTGATGATGCCCACGGTGTCCTGGTACCTGCCCTTCATGGGCGTCGTGACGATGGCCGGCATCGTGATGGAGAACCTGCTCAAGCAAGAGCTGCAGGCGCGCGCCCTGGTGTCGGTCATCGAAACCAGCCAGGAGCTGGGCAGCTCGGCCTCGCTGGAGAAGATCCTCAACCTCGTGGTGCAGGACGTGAAGGATCTCTTCGGCTGCAGCACCTGCGTGATTTATTTGCGGGAGACGGATAATCCGTCGGAGCCGGTAATGCGCGTGGCGGAGAAATCCACCGCGTTTCCGGAGGCGTTTACCGATTTCAACCCGGATCTGATGCACTCCATTGTGGGCCAGGTCATCAAGGAAAAAAAAGGCCGCGTGGTGGACGACTTCCAGTCCTACCAGCCGGAGGAGGCCATCAAGAAGGAGCGCGCGTTCCGCGCCACCATGGTGGCCCCGCTCCTTTTCGAGGACGAGGCCATCGGCGCGATCTATGTGGCGCACTCCAACCCGGCGGTGTACAACGATCAGCTTTTCCGGCTGTTCTCGATGCTGGCCAACCAGGTGGCGCTGGCGGTGCGCAACGTGCAGCTGCACAAGACCACCGCCACCCTGGCCATCACCGACAGCCTTTCCGGGCTGTACACGCACGGATATTTTCAGGAGCACCTGGGCAAGGAAACCATCCAGGCGAAATATTCCAAGCAGCCGCTCAGCCTGTTGATTCTCGACGTCGACTTTTTCAAGAAGGTCAACGACTCGTACGGCCACCCGCAGGGCGACGCGCTCCTCAAGCAACTGGGCGGCGTCATCAAACAGGTCACCCGCCCCACCGACGTGGTGTGCCGCTATGGCGGCGATGAGTTTACCGTCACCATGCTCAACACCAACCGCATCAGCGCGGTGGTCATCGCCGAGCGCATCCGCTCGACCTGTGAAGACTACGAGTTCGTGCTCGGCAACCAGGTGGTGCACGTGACGCTGAGCGGCGGCGTGGCGTCGTTCCCGGAGGACGCCGAGACGAAAAAAGAATTGATCGACAAGGCCGACCACGCGATGTACGAGGCGAAGCACAAGGGACGCAACCGAATTTGCTTCAGCGCGTAACTCGTCGGGTGGTGCAGCTCGACCCCGGGGTGGCCGAGCGCATCGCGGCCGGGGAGGTCGTGGAGCGCCCCGCCTCGGTGGTCAAGGAGCTGGTGGAGAACGCGCTGGATGCCGGCGCCACCCAGGTGTTCGTGGAAATCAAGGACGGCGGCCAGACCTTTCTGCGGGTCACCGACAACGGCTGCGGGATGAGCCAGGAAGACGCGGTGCTCGCCCTGTTGCGTTTCGCGACCAGCAAGATCCGCGAGTGGGAGGACCTGGAGCGCCTCGACACGCTGGGCTTCCGCGGCGAGGCGCTGCCCAGCATCGTGGCGGTGAGCCGCACGGAAATCGTGACCCGCGAAGTGGAGGCGCCGCACGGCACGCGGATTGTGGTGCACGGCGCGGAGGCGCCGCGCATCGAAGCGGCCGGATGTCCGGAAGGCACCACGATCACGGTCACGGATTTATTCTTCAACACCCCGGCCCGGCGGAAATTCCTGAAGTCGGCCACCGCGGAGGCCGCGCGCATCATCGATATCCTGGGGCGGCTGGCGCTGGCCCGCACTGACGTGCACTTCCGCCTGACGGTGCGCAATCGCGAGGATCAGCAGAGCCGCGAGGTGTTCAACTTTCCGGTGCAGTACGCGCTGGCCGACCGGGTGGCAAAATTGTGGAACACCGACGCCGGGTTCGTCACCGTGCAGGCCGAGAGCGAGGGTGCGCGCGTGGTGGGCGTGGTGGCGCCGCCGCCCATTTTCGCGGCCAGCCGGGTGCGGCAGGCATTTTACGTCAACGGGCGGATGATCAACCCCGCGACGTTGTCGGTCGCGCTGGCGCAGGGATTTGATCCGCTGCTGCCGGATCGAAAATTCCCCATCGGCGTGTTGTTCGTGGACGTGCCGCCGGATCTGGTGGACGTGAATATCCACCCGACCAAGGCGGAGGTTCGCTTCCTCCACCCGCGCGAGGTGTTCCGCGTGGTGCGCGACGCGGTGGCCGACGGATTGCGCGGGCACGGGGCCGGGCCCCTGGACGCGGCGGAGGCGGTGGCCCGGCACGCGTTCGCGGAGCCGCGCCAGGTTTCTGGGGAGCACCGTCCGCGGTTGTATCCCTCCGCGGGCCACGCACCGAGCGCTTCGGAGCGCCCGACGGTCACGGCGGCGCGAGTCGAGGCGGCGATGGACGCGATGCAGCCGCTGCTCCCGGAAATGTCCTCGGTGCCCACGCCGATCGCCCGCGTGACGCGGCCCTCGAAAGCGCGCTGGCAGGTGCTGGCCCAGCTGGATCGCACGTATATTGTGTGCCTGCGCGGCGACGAATTATGGCTGGTCGATCAGCACACGGCGCACGAGCGAATTCATTACGAGGCGCTGTCGTACATTACCGACGGCGGAACGCCGCCCAGCCAGCCCCTGATGTTTCCGTTATTGCTGGATCTGGCGCCGGACGAGGCGCAGGCGCTGCAGGACTCGCTCGAGACGTTTGCCGCGCTGGGCTATGAAATCGAGCCGTTCGGCGGGTCAACCTTCGTGGTGCGCGCACTACCCGTCGGAATCGAACGGCTGTCGCGGCCGGAAACCATCCGACAGATCGTCGCGGAAGTATTGCACGACGGCGCGCCCCGCGAGGCGCACCGCCTGCGCGATCTCCTGCGCGCGACGACGGCGTGCCGCGCGTCGGTGATGGCCGGCGACGTGCTCACCCGCGAGGAGATGGAAATTCTGCTGGAGCGCCTGGAGACAGTGGAGCACGCGGCGTACTGCCCGCACGGACGACCGGTGTCGGTCAGGCTGGGCGCGGACGAACTGGCGCGGCTGTTTGGGCGGAAGTAGGCGCGCGCGGCCCTGCAAAGGAACCGTCCGCGGACAGCGAGAAGCACCCGACTCACCTCTCTTACAGAAGCGGGGGGCCCAGGGGACGCCGAAGACGACTCCCCCTGGATGAGATCGCCAGGAGGGGCACGCGGAGGAACCGGATGCAAGTCAATCTCCAGGACGCTTTTCTCGCCCAGGTCAAAAAAGAAGCCGCAATGGTGGTCATCTACCTGGTCAACGGCTTCCAGCTCAAGGGCATTGTGAAAGGCTTTGACAACTTTACCATCTTCATCGAGAACAACGAGGGCAAGATCCAGATGATCTACAAGCACTCAGTGACGACCATCAGCCCGCTCAAGGCCGTGGGGTTTGCGTTCCTGGGTGAAGCGTTCAAGGAAGCCCTCCAGCCCGCCTCAAAGAGCGCCAATTCGTAGTTGTCCGGACTGACCGCGTTCTGGAAGATGCACGGCCTGGGCAACGACTTTATCGTCGCCGACGCCGAGGGTGGGGATTTTACGGCGCAGGCCCGCGCGTTGTGCGACCGCCATCGGGGAATAGGGGGCGACGGGCTCATTTTGCTGCTCCCCCCGACCCGCGCCGAGGCCGACTTGTGCATGCGCATGTTCAACCCCGACGGCTCCGAAGCAGAAATGTGCGGCAACGGGATCCGCTGCCTGGCCGGCTTCGCCCGCGCCCGCTTTCCGCAGCGCACCACGCTGCGCATCGAGACCGGGGCCGGGCTGCTCACCGCCCGCCTGATCGACGACGAGGACGCGCACGGCATCGGGTTCGTGGAAATCGACATGGGACCGCCCCGCCACACGCGCGGCGAAATCCCCATGGACGGCCCGCCCGCCGAGTCCGCCATCGACGTCCCCCTGCCCCACGAAGGCCACGTCTACACCGCCACCTGCGTGTCCATGGGAAATCCCCACTGCGTGCTTTTCCTGGACGCGCAGCGCGGCACTCCGCTCGACGGTCTTGACCTCGCCGAAGTCGGGCTGGACGTCCTCGGTCCGCAGCTCGAGCGCCACCCCGCCTTCCCCCGCGGCGCGAACGTGGAAGTGGCCACCCTGGTGGACCGCGACGAGATTCACGCGCGCGTCTGGGAGCGCGGGGCCGGCCTGACGCTGGCCTGCGGGACCGGCGCCTGCGCCACCATGGTGGCGGCCGCGCTGACCGCCCGGGTGGGCCGCAAGGCGCGCGTCGTCCTGCCCGGCGGGCCCCTGGAGATCGCCTGGGAGAAAAGCGGCTCCGTCTTCATGACCGGCCCCTATCAGCGCGTCTTTCACGGTACCCTGGCCGGACAGCCGCAATGACCCTTCCCCCCCGTCCGGCTATCCGGGCGGAGTTGACAAACCCCGCCCGATCCGAGAAAATCACACCCAGGGAATCAGGCATCTTGCTCAGGAGGCTCGGCAATTGAAAAAGGGGGCTCCGCCCCGACCAGGCCAGGATCCCACGCTGGAAACCGCGCTGGGCGTCGTCGCCTGTGTCGTACTGGGAATCTTTTTCGTCGTGGCCCGTCCGCCTGAGTCGGCGGACGGGAAGCCGCTTGCCGGTTGGCAGGCGATTCACACCCACTTTCCGCCCAGCGCTCCGGGAAAGAAGCCGCCCGCCAAGAAAGGCCCCACCGGGCAGAACGTCTCGGTGACCGCCACCACCTCCGCCACGCCGGGCACGCCCGAGCCCAGCGCGACTGAGAGCGCGGCGCCGTCGCCCACGGCGCCGCCGGTCCGCAAGGGCGTCTACCAGGTCAAGGTGCCCTGGGCCGGCAAGAACCTCGGCAAGGCTGCCCCGCACGTGCGCGGCCTGTTTGACTCGACCGCCCAGGTGGCCGAGGCCGGCAACGCGCTCATCGGCCTGCGCCAGATGCGGCAGGTGAACGAGCAGACCCAGGTGCTGGAGAACAACCTGGAAGCGCTCAAGGCGCTGCGCTTCAAAAATCCGCGCTGGAAGGGCGTCTCCAAGAAGGTCGTCGCCACCGTGGCCGCCATGAACAAAGCGGGTCTGACCATCTTCGAGGGCCTCGACAATGACGATGACGAAGTCGGTGAGCAAATGGAACGCAAGGCCCGCGCCGCGCTGAAGAAGTCCATGCAAACGCTGCAAGCGCTGATCAACAGCATGCAGGCCATGCGCCGCAAGGGCCTCGCCGCTAAGGGATGATCCGCTTCAGGTAGCGCTCCGCTTCCTCACGGTCGCGCACCCGGCCGTCCACCTGGGCGTCCAGCAGGCGCTCCAACAGTTTGCCGACCCGCGGCCCCGGGGGAACTCCCAGCAGCGCCGCCGCCTCGTCCCCGCGCACCAGCGGCACGCACTGGCGGCGGCCGTCGCCGAAGTACCAGTCGAGCATCCAGCCCACCCGGCGACGCAGCGCCTCACGCACCTGCGGCGTGTTCGACGGACCGCCGGACGCCGCGCTGTCGGCCAGGGAGAGCACCAGCGTCTCCACACCCGCGTCACCGGCGTCGCGGAAATAATGGCGGACGTGTCGGGCCTTGAGCCTGCCCACCTCGGGGAGATCCAGCGGGCGCAAGTGCCAGCGGACGCTCTTGTGCAGCAGGCGTATCGCCAGACGAGACAACCGCAGCCGCTCGCCCACCGCGTCCGCGAGCGGCGTGCCGGCCTTGTCGTGGCCGCGATAAGAGATCCTTCCCGTGTCGGCGTCCACCGACTGCGTGACCCGCTTGCCCACGTCGTGGAGCAGCGCGCAGAGCCGCAGCATGGCGCGCCGTGTGACGCCGCCGGGCAGCATCCGCCCCAGATGCCCCTCCAGCGCATCGGAAAAATCAGTCACCGAAATCGCCTCGTCGTACGCCTGCTCGTCCACCTTGCGGAGGGCCAGCAGCGAGTGGTGGTAGGCGTCGAGGTGATGAAATCCGCGCTGCTCGAGCCCGCGCAGCGCCTCCACCTCGGGAAACACCGCGGCCAGCACGCCGCTGTCGCGCAGCGCGTCAAGCAGCAACGGAATGCGATCGGTCTCCAGGAGCTTGAACCACTCGTCGCGGACCCGCTCGCCGGACACCGCGGATAAGCGTGGCGCCCGCGCCGGCAGCGCGTCCAGGGTCTCCTCCGACAAACGAAAGTCCAGCACCGCGGCGAAGCGGAACGCGCGCAGCACGCGCAGCGGATCCGCGTCGAGCACCGCCGGAGACGGGCAGCGCAGCAGACGCCGCCCGAGATCCGCGCGGCCTCCGGTCGGATCCACCAGCGCGCCGTCGCGGCCCAGCGCCATCGCGTTCACGGTGAAGTCGCGCGCGCGGAGATCGTCCTCCAGCGAGCCGCCCTGATAATCCGCGAAGTCGAACCCCTCCCCGCCCACCACCGCGCGCGAGATGCCGCGCTCCGCGTCCAGGGGAACCAGCGAGCCGCCGCAGCGATCGGCCACCTCCCGGGCCAGCGCCATCGCGCCGCGCGGCACCACGAAGTCCCAGTCGGCGTGCGCGCCGCACTCCAGCAAAAGATCCCGCACGCAGCCACCCACCAGGTGCGCGTCGGGCGCGAGCGCCGCCACCGCGGACAGCACCGGGTGCGCCCAGACTTCAATCACTCTTGAAGATCTTGTCGGCCGCCAGGCGAATGTCGGTAGCCGCCGCCACGCGCCATGCGACCGGGCGGCCCAGGTGATTGCGAATTTGCTCGGCGGTTTCGCTGTCGGTGGGATCGGCTACCGCCACGTGCACGGTGTCGTCCTCAACGGCGCAGGGGATGGCTTCCCATTGCAGCACCTGCTTCACACTGAAGAGCTGACCGTGTTCGCGACGCGGCACGTTCTCCTCGACGTCGGTGAAGGGAATGCCCAGGTACTCGCCGAGGATGCGCGCCATCGCCTTGCGGGGCAAAGCCTCGCGCCGCAGCACCCGCTCCAGCTTCTGATCGTCGCTGAGGTCCTCCCGGGCCAGGGCTTCCGGCACGAACCCCTCGCGCGCCAGCCGCTCCAGGAACGTGGGCGGCGGCCGGGTCCCCGCCCGCTTCACCGCGCCCAGCAGCGTCTCGCGGTTGTGGCGGGACAAAGAGGTGCCCGGACGCAGGCGGTTGAGCAGGCGGACGTTCGCCTTGCGGCGCTCGGTGACGATCTCGCCATCCCACTCGGGCTGAAAAAACTGCAGCACGATGCGCTGGCCCAGGTCGGTCACCGCGTGGTAGGTCTGCACGCGGTACACGGTCTCGTCGAAGCGAAGCAGGCGTCCGTCCAGCGAGGCCAGCGGCTCGCGCGACTCGCGGTAGCCGTCCAGCGAGCACTCGGCCACCTGCTGCACCTGGCCGTTGCCGAGCGTACACACGATGCAAGTGTATTCCTCGGGATCGTAGAGCAACGCGTGGGCCTTGCTGGTAAGCGCCAGTTTGAGGCCGTCCAGGACGCGCGGCGTGAGCGCCAGGGCGGCGACGTCCACTTCTGCTTCAGGCTCGACGGGGATTTCGAGCGGCGGCGGCGCGGCAACGACCACGGGGGGTTCGACAGGCGCCGCGACAGGCGCCTGCGCCCCGGCTTCGGGTCGCCGTCCTTTGAGAAAATCCCACAGACCCATGGTAAAATTCCACCCTTACGCCGCTGTGCGGCGGCCCCGAACCATTCCACGAAAAACCGAGAACTCCCTGGACGGTTGCCTAGCGATTGAGCAGCGGGCGGCCCTTCTTGGCCTTCATCGGCGGCGGCAGGACCTTGCCGGTCTCGGGATTGAGCGTGCGGTGATCGAGCTCGTGGCCACTGCGGTGGCTGGACACGCGGAGCAGCGCGGGCTGCCCCTCGGAAGCGGCAAAGTAGACCACGTGGTAGGTCGCGTCCTGCGCGGTCAACAACCCGGCCTTGACCGCCAGGCGGATGGCACCCGCGGGATCCTGGCAGCGGGACAGGTCGAGCGGCTTGATATCGCGCGCCAGCGCCTCGAGGCGATCAAACTCCTTGAGGTCCGGACCGCCGCCCGGCTCCAGCCGCACCGACACGTACGCGCGGGGCCAGTCGGCTCCGTTTCGCTCGCACCAGAAACCCAGGTGCCACGCGGATTCCATCGTCTCGGCCAGGGTTCCGTCCTCGCGCAACGGGAACGCGGCTACCTGATCGAGGGTGACGT
>VGFD01000164.1 GCA_016868975.1 Armatimonadota bacterium
AGCTCCAGGTGGCCCAGCATCGCGCACGGATGCGCCATCCACGGCGCCAGCTCGGCGGCCTGTTCCAGCCGCTGGTACGCCTCCATGACGCGGCCGCAGTGCAGCAGCGTGGTCCCGAGTTGCAGCGCGTACTGTGCATTGGCCGGCTCCAGGGAGAGCGCTTGCGCAAACCTCTCGGCGGCTTGGGCATGGCGGCCGCGCTCGGCCAGGAACAATCCCCACGAGTAGAGCGCGTACGCCGAGACTGACGCGCCGGCGAACGCAGCCTCGGCTTCATCGGCCTCTCCGCGCAGCGCGTGATAGAGGGCCCGCTCTACTCCCTCCGGGGGAGGCTCGCCGCCCAGATTCGGGGACGCGGCCGCCGGAGGACCAGGGCGCGCGCACTGATATTCAAAGTCAAGCTCGACGAGTCGACGCGCGAAGGGGACGTCGACAGCGTAGCGGTTTGCCGCGAAGGGGTGCTCGGTGCCTTCGAAGGCGCAGTCGGCGGGCAGCGCCGTCCCTTCAAGCCGATAGTGGCCAAACACGCGGCACGAGAAGGGGCGGGCCTGATAGGCGCCACACCCGTGGCGCTCCAGGTCGTAGTACGGACAGGTCGAGGCGCCGCGCTGCTCCAGGTAGGCGCGGAAAGTGTCGGCACGGGTCTTTCCGGTCTCGCGCTCGAGCAGGCCCAGCTCGAGGTCGGTCACCCGCTGCCGCACCCGCCCGCTCGAGGTGCAGCACTTGTTGCAAGCGCCGCAGGGATTCTCCACGGCCAGCAGCGCCGCGACCGAGGCGCGCCGGGCCAGGACGGCGGACAGATCGGCGTAGAGGGCTTGCAGGCGATCGAGCAGATCCACGTCGTCCATCCTACTAAAGTGTGATTTCAGGGCGGTTACTTGTTCACATTTCGTCCATTGCTGTTCAGATTCTTTCATGACAGAATGTTGTAAAGCGGGGGGACAGCGGCATTTTCGCAGGCTGTCCCCGCGGTATACTGAGAGGAATTCCCGGAGCAACCGAGGCCGGGGACCTTCCATCCAGGCATTTCCACACCTCAGGGAAGCAGGTGCCACGTCCATGGAAATCCGGACCGAGACCGGGCTCGACACCACCGCGGCCAGCCGCAGCCGTCGTCCTGCAAAGGACAATGACAAGGCTGAGGAGGCTGGCAAGGCGCCCGACGCGCCAGAAGCGGAACCCAGCGCAGAGGACCAGGTCGAGCTCCCGGCCGGACTGTTCGAGCTTATCGAGTCGAAGATCGCCGAGAAGGCTTCCAAGAAGGACAAGGCCCCGAAAGAGCCGAGCGTCAAGGTCCGCTTCCTCCCGCAGGACGACCTTCTCCCGGATCGCGAGATTGATTTTCCCCAGGCCGCCATCGGCGGAAACCTGGCCGGGCCGCGCTTCAAGACGCAGGAGGATCCAAACGCGTTCCAGACGCCCTCCGCCGACAAGCACGGCAACTACAAATTCCCCATCGACGACCCCCGCACCGGCGCGGTCAATGCGTTCGTGGCCGCCCACAAGGCGCTGGCGCTCGCCGAGAAATATATCGGCCGAACCGTCAACTGGGGGCACAAGCGGCAGACTAATGCCGAGCAGCTCTGGATCCACCCGCACGCCGGCCAGGGGCTGAACGCTTTCTACAATAACGAGAACGGCTCGATCAACTTCCTGTATGCGGAAGACCCGAGAACGAACGACCTGATCGACTCCGCCAATTCGCTGGAAGTGGTCGCGCACGAAACCGGCCACGCCATCCTCGACGGGATTCGGCCCAATTACATCCAGAGCATGGACGCCGCTTCGGGCGGTTTCCACGAGGCCTTCGGCGACGTCATAGCGATGCTGGTCAGCCTGCAGGAAGACGATGTCATCGAGGCGCTCTACCAGGAAACCGGTGGCGATCTCTCCGAGTCGAACATCGTTTCCCGCATGGGCGAGCAGCTCGGGCGGGCGATGCGCGGCGAGAAAAACGCCTTCGTGCGCAACGCGCTCAATGACGCGAAGTACAAGCACGAAAACTTCCTGCCGTTCATCTCCTTCAAGGAAGCAATGGCGCTGGAGCCCCACCAGTACTCGCTGCCCTGGACCGCGGCGAACTACGACCTGTTGCGGATTTTCGTCGGGCAGAAGATGGGCGATTCCAGCGTCACGTTCGTGGACGCGGTCAAGGCGTCGCGCGACGAGCTCGGCGAACTGGCGCTGCGCAGCCTGGATCTGGCGCCGCCCGGGAAAATCTCCTTCAAGGACGCGGCCATCGCGATGCTGCAGGCGGATGCGCTGTACAACGACGCGTCGCACTTAAAGGAATTGCTCGCGGTGTTCACCATGCGCAACATCCTGACGCCGGATGATGCCGAGAAATTCGTCACCGACCTGGCCACCGTCAAGGTGCTTGGCGAAGTGGGCAAGTTCGAGCTGCCCAAGGATTTCAATCCCGCCAGGGACGCGAAGGAAAAAGGCGGCCAGCAGTTCCTCGAGGAAAAGGGCCCCGTCCTGGGCCTTTCCACCGAGGAGATCAAGAATCTCAAGTACGCCGGCACCACCACCAACGACAGGGGCCAGCGCATTCTGCTCTTCAACGAGGAGAAAAAGGTGGAGCTGACCGAGCCGGAGTGGGGCGCCACCTACCAGGGCAACAATTTCAGCATCCACGGCGGGCTGGTGTTGGCCTTCGACGCCGACGGAAAACTGCAGTCACTGACCCGCGACGAGATCTCCGAAGACGACGTCGCCAACAGCAAACTGTTCCTGCGGAAGATGATCGACTTCCAGAAGAATCCGCCCATCATCATCAATTCCAAGGGCAAAGATGGTGACGACGATCACGAGGACGACGCCCACCTGCAGTTCCTGCTGGCGTCGACCAAGAAGCCCATCGAGATCGTCGACGGCAAAGTCCGCCGCACGGGGATTCTGTACTAGATCAACCGTACTCGCTCAACCCGTACTCGCTCAACCCGTACTCGCTCAACCCGTACTCGCTCAACCCGTACTCGCTCAACCCGTCAGGGAACGTCGACGTGGCGCTCTTGCGCGCATGCGATCGCTTCCGGATAGCCCGCGTCCGCGTGCCGCAGCACGCCCATTCCGGGATCCGTCGTGAGCACGCGCTGCAAACGGCCCTCCGCTTCATCGCCGCCGTCCGCCACCACGACCATCCCCGCGTGGATGGAGTAGCCAATCCCCACCCCGCCCCCGTGGTGCACCGACACCCAGTGGGCGCCCGCCGCGGTGTTCACCAGGGCGTTGAGGATGGGCCAGTCGGCGATGGCGTCGCTGCCGTCGCGCATCCCTTCGGTCTCGCGGTTGGGCGAGGCCACCGAGCCGGCGTCGAGATGGTCGCGGCCGATCACGATGGGCGCGCTGACCTTCCCTTCGCGCACCAGGCGGTTGAACGCCAGCCCGGCCAGGGCGCGCTCGCCGTAGCCAAGCCAGCAGATGCGGGCGGGAAGCCCCTGGAACTTGACCTGCTCGTCGGCCAGCCGAATCCAGCGGGCCAGCGCCTCGTCGTGCGGAAACAGGCGGAGGATCTCCTCGTCGGTAGCCTTGATGTCGGCCGGATCGCCGGACAGCGCAACCCAGCGGAAGGGACCCTTCCCCTCGCAAAACAGCGGACGAATGTAGGCTGGCACGAAGCCGGGAAACGCGAACGCATCCTTGACGCCGACCGCCAGCGCTTCCTGGCGGATATTATTACCGTAGTCAAATACCACGCTCCCCGCCTTCATAAAGGCCAGCATGGCCTCCACCTGGCGGCCCATGGATTCCTTCGCACGCGCCACGTACGTATCGGGATCCGATCCGCGCAGGCGCAGCGCCTCTTCCAGCGACATTCCCCCGGGGACGTATCCGTTCAACGCGTCGTGCGCCGACGTCTGATCCGTCACAACATCCGGCACGACGCCGCGCCGCAGCAATTCAGCGTGGGTCTCGGATGCGTTGCCCACCAGCCCCACTGAGAGTTGCCGCTTCGCGGCGCGCGCCTCCTCACACATTTTCAGCGCTTCGTCGAGATCGTGCACCACGTGCTGCACGTAGGCGGTCTCCAGGCGGCGGCGGGCGCGCCCCTCGTCCACCTCCACGCACAGGCAGACGCCCTCGTTCATGGTAACCGCGAGCGGCTGCGCGCCGCCCATGCCGCCCAGACCGGCGGTGAGCACGAGGCGACCGGCCAGGGTGCCGCCGAAATGCCGGCGCGCCACCGCGGCCAGCGTCTCGTAGGTGCCCTGCAAAATTCCCTGGGTGCCGATGTAAATCCAAGAGCCGGCCGTCATCTGGCCGTACATGGTGAGGCCTTTGCGCTCCAATTCGCGGAAAATTTCCCAGGTTCCCCAGGCCGGCACCAGCATGGAATTGGATATCAGCACGCGCGGCGCCAGCTCGTGCGTGCGGAGCACGCCGACCGGCTTGCCGGACTGGATGAGCAGCGTCTCGTCGTCTTTCAGCCGACGCAGGGTGGCCACAATCTTATCGAACGCTTCCCATGAGCGGGCGGCCTTTCCGGTTCCACCATAGACAATTAATTGATCTGGTTTCTCCGCGACCGCCGGATCCAGGTTGTTCATCAGCATGCGCATGGCGGCTTCCTGCGGCCAGCCCAGGCAAGTCTTCTCGGTGCCCCGGGGGGCACGCACCACGCGCTCGGTGCCGATCATCTACTCCTCCTCCTCGGGCATCTCGTAAGTATCCAGCTCATCCTCAAGATCTTCCTCGAGGATGCGCACCCGCGCGCCACGCACGCGCTCGCCGGGCGGCGGCGGGGATTCTCCGCGGACCAGCCGCTGCAGGTCTCCCAGGCGCCCGCCCACCCAGCCCAGGCTGCGCGCGGCCTCCACGGTCACCCGTCGAAAAGCGCGCGCCCGCGCCCGCATGCGCGCCACCCGCGTGTCAATCTCCGCGCGGTGCTGGCTGTAGACGTAGGCCAGGGCCAGCGTGAGCAACAAACCCAGCGGGCCCATCAAGAAGGCCAGCGCGCGCAGCAAAATCATCAACGGAACAAATCCGACCATGCGGAAAATGCCCCACACCAGAAATGCAATCAGCATGGTGGTGACTGGATTGGAGCGATCCTGCAACACTTCGCGATAGGACTCGCGGGTGATGGCGCCCTTCACCCGCTCGGACAATTTCGTGAAGCGCACTTTCACGCGCTCCGCGTCACGCTTGCGCTCCTCGGGTTGGGTCAGGCGCTGCAAGAAGCGCCTGGCCCGCTGCTTGGGAGGAACGTAGCCGTCGGGCGGCGCCTGCCCACGAGATTTTCCGCACGCCTCGCAAAAGGTCGCGTCGACCAGGTTTTCCTGGCTGCACCAGCCGCACGTCCAGACCGCGTCGCGGCCGACGTCGTCAATGGGGCTGCCGCCGAACGTCTCGCTCATGAGTGAACCTCCTTGAGGCCGGTGGCCTGTCCGCGGCCTTCCTCGAGAAGCCCGCGCACCATTTCCACGCTGGGCGCCTCCGCGTAAATGCGCAGCACCGGCTCGGTGCCGCTGGGACGGAACAAGATCCATCCGTCGGAAAATACCAGCTTTACCCCGTCCAGATCCAGGACTTCCGTCACCTTGTGCCCGGCAAACGAAGCCGGCGCGTGGGATTGCAGTCGCTGGACAAACGATTGCATCACCTCGCGGGAGGGAAGGTGCAGGTCGATTCGGTCGTAAGCAAACTGCCCCACCATTTCCTGGATGCGGGCCAGCACCTGGGGCAGGCTCTCTCCCTCCCAGGCGGCGGCTTCCAGAAGCAGCAGCCCGGAGAGGATGCCATCGCGCTCGGGGATGTGGTTCTTGATGCCGATGCCGCCGCTCTCTTCACCGCCGATCAAGATATCATCCGCCAGCATGTGCTCGACGATATATTTAAATCCGATTGGCGTCTCGTAATACGGCAGGCCGAACCGCTTCGCCAGCCGCTCCACCATGACGCTGGTGGAAAACGTCTTGACGACGCCGCCTGTCCACCCGCGGCGCTCCACGAGATGCCACAGCATGATGGCAAAAATCTCGTGCGAATTGTAGAAGCGCCCGCTGCCGTCCATGGCGCCGACCCGATCCGCGTCGCCGTCGAGCGCGATGCCCAGGCGGAGCCCGTCCCCGCCGCTCTGGGAGCGCAGCGCGATGGCCAGCGCTTGCAGGTTGCGATCGATAGGCTCCGGATTCACCCCGCCAAAGGTTGGATTGAGCGTGCCGCGGATTTCCTCCACGTGAACCGCTCCGCCAGCCAGCAAGGGCGCGACGATTCCCTGCCCGGCGCCGTACATCGGATCCACCACCACGCGATAGGGACACGCGCGGATGCGATCCAGATCGACCAGCCGGGCAATTTCCTCGACGAAGCCGGCCCGAGCGGAAAACCGCTCGACGGGCGCCCCGGCGATGTCGGGGTACGCCAGGGTGTCCTGCTCCTCTCTTTCCACGAAGGCGGCGAGCGCGGACATCACCGCGGGGAGGCCGGACGAGGCATACTCCGGCTTCAGCTTCAGGCCGTTGTACTCGGGCGGATTGTGGCTTGCCGTCAGAATCACCGACGCCGCCGCCTGCCGATCGCGCACCGCCAGCGAAAAGGCGGGCGTGGGGCCGAACGCGTCGCTGAGCCAGACCGGGATGCCGAAGGCGGCGATCTCCTCGGCCACGGCCGCGGCGAACCGGTCCGAAAGGAAGCGGGTGTCGTAGCCAACCACCACGCCCGCGCTGGCCGGGCGATAGGGCGAAGGATAGCTGGCGCCGGGCGCCTCTCGATACACGCCGAGTTGCTGGCGGCCATCCCACTGGAGGTAGCGCGCGACCGCCCGAGCCGCAACGCGCACGCGCTCGAAGGTGAAGCCGTCCGCGATGACCGCGCGCCAGCCATCGGTGCCGAAGGTGATTGACATGGCGCCACACTTCGCAGCCCCCTGGGCCATCCCTCCTGGCGGTAACATTCCGGCAATGGCGCCGGTGCGCTGCCCCTGGTACACTAAGCGGACTACGGTATTCCGCCAATGGAGAGATCTGTGTCGCTAGAAGTACGCATGCCGCTGGCCTTTGGATCGCCTGCCGCGCTCGGCAATACCGCCTCGGACCCCCGCGTGGAAGCGCAGAAGGGTCTGGAGGGCTCCGACAAGTTCTACTTCCGCTTCTGGAAGCAGACCGCGCTGCGCACCGAAGCCGCAGAGCGCTCCCTTGACCGCATCGACGGGATGGGCAGCGACGCCGCGCGGCACGAGGTCGCCCTGACCCGGGTAGTGACTCCGTACGCCATCGACGCGAAGTCGCGCCTCCTGGTCATGCGCGAGGGCCTCAGCCAGATTGAAGGCGGCGCCGCCGCGGGCATCGCGGGGATGGCGGGCATGGCCGTGCGGCTCTTTCGCTCCACCGAGCACCTGCTGAACAACCCGGTCGAACCCGCAGAAAAGCTGCTGGCGGAAACCGTCCAGACAGCGAAGCGCGAGGGCGCGACGGAAGCGGAGTTCG
Organism: Armatimonadota bacterium; assembly: GCA_016868975.1. GTDB lineage: Bacteria > Vulcanimicrobiota > Xenobia > RGZZ01 > RGZZ01 > VGFD01. The sequence continues at coordinate 7,431 of VGFD01000164.1, forward strand.
CCCAGTACCTGCAATCGCTGGCCGAGGTCGGCGGGAATTCCAAGACCGCGCTGGAGCTGCTCTCGTCGAAGGCGACCGACCATGCCAGCGCCGGGCTGCGTATGCACCACGGCACCTACAGGCCGGCCGTGGTGCGGCTTGCGCTTCAAGAGGTGGAGAAGCGGGGCGCCGGGGATGCCGCGGTTGGGGCGCTTTTCTCCCGTCGAGCGACTTTCGCGGCCCTCGACATCGGCGAAAGGGCGAAGGAAACGATCGATTTCCTTACCTTGACCGCGGTGGAAAAGAAATTGGCGGCCGGCCCGGAAACCGCAGCGAGTTTTGCGACCGAGATCATGCGATCGGGTAATCTTTCCGCCATGCAGCAGGAGACGCTCGCGGTGGCGGCGCTGCAAGAGGCGGCGAAAGCGACATATCCAGCCGACAGTCCGGTTCCGGCCTGGCTGGCATTTGCCAACGACATGCGGGCTTGCCTGGGGGATTCCTCCACCGCGCCGCAGGTGCTCGCCGCCATCATCGGCGGAAAACAGGCCACGCTGGACGCGCGCGCCACCGTGCTGGCCGGCCTCCTGGGAGCGCTCAAGGCGGACGCGGCCGGCGTGGCCTCCGCGCGGTCGCTTTTCCATGCCATGGAAGATCTCGACAAGCGCGAGGGCGGCGACCTTGCCGAGTACTTCAACACTTTCCGCGCGATTGAAAGCAAAATGGCCACCGACGATGCGCTGCGCTTCACCATTCTGAGCGAAGGAATCCGCGGCCTGACCACGCCGGGCAACTCCGCGCCCTACGTGGAAGGCGGGATGGCAAGCCTCGGCTTGAGGCTGGTCGAGCGTCTCTCCGATCCCAAGGCGCAGCGTACCCTTGCGATGGGATATTTCGAAGAGATGGAGCGGGTAGCCGCCGGCCACGGCCGCAAGAATCTCGCCCAGTTCCTCCACGCGGCGGCCGACACGATGCGCGTGCGGCTGGCCGATGACAGGCAGTACGGTGCCTTTTTCAGCGCGTGCATGAAGAGTCTGCAGAAAGAGCCGACCGATGCCGCGGGCTACACGGTGATGGTGGATCGCCTGCTTGGCAGCCAGGGATATGCGCTCGACAAATTGCACCTTGCAGAAAACCTGCTGTCCGCGCTGCGCGGGCTGCTGGCGGCGCACGGCGATCCGACCGGGGCCGAGCGCGTGCGCTTCCTGGAAGCCGTCTTGGCGCACGAGATGTACGATCCGAAGGCGCAGGCCGAGGCAATTTCCGCGGGCCTCCAGTATCTGGCGAAGCCGCCCAAGGTAACCGGAAATCCGGTCGCGCACTTCGTGCAACACGTGAATCAACACTTCCGCGTCGTGCGCGGGCGACACCTGTACGTCGACAACATCAAGGTTGCGCTGGATGGAACGGCGGCCATCCGCGCAGCGGCAACGGACCAGGACACGACCGACGCGTGCAGCCTCATCGAGAAAATGGCCGAGATTCCGGCCGCGGACGAGCAGTACCGCGCCGCGCCGCTCAACGCGGGAATCGCCTGGCTGGCGAGCAAGCAGAACGTGAAGGGCGACGCGTACGTGGCGCTGGGCGGCACGATGATGGCGTCGACCAGCTATCAGAATCAGCGCGCCGCCATGGCGGAGGCGCTCGCCGAAGGGCTGCGCGTGCGCTCGCAGCGGGCCGGCGCGTTCGACCGCGAGGCGCAGAGCCGCTTCCTCTTGCAGCTCGCGGACATGACCTTCGCCTCGCACGAGGACCGCAGCAACGCGCTGCTCAAGGGCATCGAGCTAGCCGCCAACAGCAGCGCGTCCCAGGAAGACGGGCTGGCCAGGGTCGCGCTGGCCGCGATGGGCGGCGCGCGCTATCCCCTCGATCAGATTCACATCGGCCAGGCGGCGCTCGCCGAGGCGCGCGCCCAGGTCGAGCAGGGCGGCAACCGGGGCCGCACGGCGTTGCTCAAGACGTATGAGCGGGCGGCCGCAATTGAGAATTATGAGGACAAGTATCGGGCCGCGGTGATCACCTCGGCGCTCAAGTCGGTGGCGGCCCGCCCCCTCCCCGAGCCCGGCGAGGTGGCCGCGGTGGGCCTGGATATGATCAACAACGCATACTATTTCAGCAGCGCCCAGGACGTGGCGGAAGCGGTCATGAGCGGCCTCGAGGCCATCGCGGCGACCGAGAACGACACCGTCTTCGTGCCCGCCCTGGTGGCCGACATGCGCAACCGCGTCAGCCTTGCGAAAACCCAGAAGGAGCAGACGGACGCGCTGCGCCAGGGCCTGAAGGAAATTTCCAAATTAAAAGGCGACGAATTCCGCAAGGCGCTGGTCCAGGCATTGCAGAAGCAAAATCCCGCCAACGCCCCCAAGATCGAAGAGGGCGAAGACTTCGTGGTCATCGGCGGCATCAAGGTGCCCAAGAAATAGCTCCGGGCAGGATTGGCCCCCCCTGGCGCGCCAATCAACCTTCGAAGTGGTTGTTTGAATGGAGGTGCGACCGTGGCGGAACCTGCCAGAGCCCTCGAACGGGACGACGAGCCGGATGTCTCGCATCTCGTTACGGAGGACGACACCCCGGTGGAGAGCCCTTTCCAGGATCACCAGATGCGGCTTCTCACACACGTCCTTTACGCCTCCTGGCCATACCCTGACCGCGCGTTCGTGGCTTATTCCGACGTCGGACTGTTCGCGACCACCACCGAACCGGCAGTGGTCCCCGACGTGCTTCTCTCGCTCGACGTCACCGAGCCGGTGGGCAGCGCGAAAGAGAAGCGCAATCGGTCCTACTTCATCTGGCGATATGGCAAGCCCCCCGACGTGGTTGTTGAGATCGTCTCCAATGACGAAGGCGGCGAGGAAGAGAAGCTGGCGCGATACGCGCGAATGCGCATTGCCTATGCGTGCATCTACGATCCGCTCGGCTTCCTCGGACGCCGGCGGCTGCGTGTCT